>NZ_JAMQIF010000006.1:100593-184564 GCF_023845855.1 Clostridium sp. ZBS2 | reverse complement strand
AGTCCACTTTGCTTATTCATATATCAACACTCTGCTAAAACATAGCCAATTTATTAAATGATTATTTTATTGAATTTAATTACATATTAACATTCTTTATGACTACCTGTTTGCCATTTCTTTCTCTCTACAAATCTACCCATAAAAAATGCAAAAATTCCGACACCTATACCTGTTTGAACACAGAAAAGAAGGCTTTCTATTTCGCCTGGTAATTCTCCATCAATCCATGTTTCCATAACAGGTGTAAACCAAGGTTCATATTCTCCATGTATTTCTTCTATCATTTCACTTCCAGCATCATCAGATCCACCAAATTCAGCACCCTTTAATGCAAATAGAGGAACTATAGTAATAATTAATGCAATAATTAATAATATTATTACTGTTTTTTTATTTTTGCTCATTATTATTTTCCCTCCTTCATAAATCCAATTGATGTTAATTCAGATTTTGCATATGTTTCTAATCCAATAATAACAATAACTGTTAATATACCTTCAACAATTGCAAGTGGTATTTGAGTTGGTGCAAAAACACCTAAAAATTTTATTGCAGAAGCACCTATTCCACCATCTGGTGATGGATAAGCAATAGCAAGTTGTAAGCTAGTAATACAATAAGTAAATAAATCTCCTAAAGATGCTGCTAAGAAAATACCTAACTTTTTATTTACTTTTAACTTTTTGCATATAATATATATTATGTACGATAATATCGGTCCTGCAATTGACATAGAAAAAGTGTTTGCTCCAAGTGTAGTAAGTCCACCATGTGCTAATAAAATTGCTTGAAATATTAATACTATAATTCCTAAAATCCCAACAGCAAATGGTCCAAATAAAATAGCACCAAGACCTGTTCCAGTCATATGAGAGCAACTTCCTGTAACTGATGGAATCTTTAAAGATGATATTACAAATATAAATGCGCCTGACATTGCTAAAATAACTAATGATTTCCTATCTTCTCTTAAAGTTTTTTTAATAGAAAAAAATCCTGCTATTAAAAATGGTAAACTTATAATTCCCCATGATACACAATACTTAACTGGTAAATACCCCTCCATAATATGCATCGCATTTACTGCTGGAGTTATTCCAAATAGCAAAGCAAATATAATAGCGATTTTCTTAATGTTTTTTTGTTCTTTCATTTTATTTCTCCTTTCAAATAAAAAAAGATACCACATTCAATGATTCCCACTCATCAAACTAGCATCATAAATAATCTCTTTAAATAACATTATTAAATAACATTAAAAGAGACTTGTCCATATATAGTCATCTCTCGTAACTATATATATCCGATAAAAAAGGCAGGTCTTCTGACTTAAGAATTATCTCTATATTTTGTCTTCCCAGTTTCCCAGTGACATAATAAAATATAAATCTTCCAATACAGCGGCGGGACCGTAAGAGAATTTCACTCTTTTCCCTATTATCCTGCGGAGAAAACCACAGGCACCTTTTTATAATAATATGGTAATATTTTCATATTACTTTTATAAACAATTTTAATTCTATAGTAAAAGTATTCACATTGTCAACTTAATCTGGTTTAATATCCTATAATTCACATAATTTCAATATAACATTATAACATTTTAATAAATTCAACTATATCCTTAGGATAAATGGAATTATTTCTAATTAAGCCTTTATCTACTAAAATTTCATATACGTCTAGCATAGTAGGACGCTTTAAATTTGCACATTTTATTATTTTATCATCCTTAAATATTTGTAATGGTGTTCCATCTGCTATAATTTCTCCATTAGCAAAAACAATAACACGTTCTGCCCAACGATAAGCGAAGTCTATATCATGAGTAGATATTAAAAGTGTTTTTTTCTCTTCTGATAATTTTTTTAAAACTTCTTCAAGCATAATTGAATTTAAAGGATCTAATGATGCAGTAGGTTCATCAAAAATTATAATTTCTGATTTCATTGCAATAATATCTGCAATACTAACTCTCTTTTTCTCACCACCACTTAAATAATGTGGAGGACGATTCTTAAAATCTGTTAAATTCATATATGATAATGCTTCTTCAACTCTTTCTTTAACTTCTTCTTTAGGTAATTTTAAATTCATAGGACCAAAAGAAACTTCTGCCAAAACAGTTGAAGCAATTATCTGATTATCTGCATCTTGAAATACAATACCCACATTTTTTCTCAATTCATTAAGTTCTTTTTTAGATATTTTTTTCCCTCTATAAATAATATCACCACTTTTAGGTGTTAAAACTCCATTAATATTTAAAAAAAACGTAGATTTACCTGCTCCATTTGATCCAAGAATGGCTACTTTTTCACCTTCATAAATATCAATATTTACATTTGATAATACAGCTTTCTCATTGTTATATTTATAATTTAAATTTCTCACCTGTAAAATCGCATCATTTGAACTTTCATTCATACTCTCTACTCCTATCTAGTTATTAACCACAATATTATTAAACATATCATATAAATTATCGCTAATACTATTTGACTTATTTCTATATTTTTATCTTCTTCTAAAAAATTCATCTCACCATTATAACATCTAGACTCCATTGAATCATAATAAGCATTTGCCTTTTTTAAAGAAACAATCAAAAGATTTCCTGCTGTACTACCAAAAGAATAACAAGATGTTTTAAAATCAACATATCCTAACCTAGATTGTGCTGAATTTTTCATTTTGCATTGTACATCTAGTAAAATAAATATAAATCTATATACCATATTCATTAATTCAATGATAAGTTTTGGTATATGAAGTTTACGTAAAACAGAAATTATTTCACTAGCTGATGTAGATAAAGTCATCATATACATAGCACTTATTGCTCCAAATGCCTTCATCATAATTTTCAATGTTTTTATTATACTTTCATTTGATGAATATAAATAAAACCAGTGAAAATTCAAATTATATTGTCCTAGTGGTCGTGTTGATATTCCTATAGCAATTGCAATACTACCAAGAATCATAAAAACCATTGGTATAGTAAGTAGATGCAAATATTCCCGAAAATGAATTCCACCTTTGTATATAGTAATAAAAGCCATAGTAAATACAATAGTTAAAGATACATAAAAATTATCTGCAATAATGCAAAATAATAATGTAATAAATGCAAATAATACCTTGAACATAGAATTCCAATGACCTATTTGAGATTGGTATGCATAAAAGTCAATTGAATATATTCCTTCTGAGTGATTATGCGATTTTTCTTTTAATTTAATTTTCATTTTTTCATTCCTATCTCTTAAATTTATTTATTTTCCATTAATATATCCTCCTTTTCATATTTCACATCATAACTATGAAAATTATAATTATTTAGTAATATCATTGTCAAGCAATACCATCATCTCTTTATCATGAAATATAATAATACTTTCTATTACATAACTTACAAGTAATAATTTGTTTTTTAATAAAATAAAACTCTAACTTAAAAGAATTTTAATCCTTAGCTAGAGTTTTTATTTTTGTATTTAATTATTTAGTACTATTTGTTATTATAATTTATAAATTCAAAAAATACTTTTATATGTCCACCGCAAGCCATACCAAGTTTTGCAGAAGCAGAATTTGATAAATCATATTCTTCTAAAATAGATTCTTTTTCTTCAAATAACTTTAATGCCCTTTTATAAACTGAATATTCAACACTTCCACCGCCAACAGTGCCAATAAATTCACCATTTTTCTTTATAAGCATTTTTGTTCCAGGATCTCTAGGCCCTGATCCATGCTTCTCAATTATTGTAGTTAAAATCATTGGTTCATTTGTATTTAATATAGTATTAGAAATATCATCTGGTATAGTACTTATTATTTTTTCATTTTTTATTTGTATTATTTCTGATAAAATACTTACCGCTACTTCTGCTGGTGTTTTTGCTCCTATGCTAAGACCTATTGGAGTATGCACTTTATCAATGTCTTCTTTTTTATATCCTTTTTCTAATAAACTACTTATTACAAATTGTACTTTTCCTTTGCTTCCAATCATTCCAACATAGTAAAAGTCATTTTTAAGTATTATTTCTAAACACTCTCTATCACATTTATGCCCTCTTGTAACTATAGCAAAATAACTATTTTTATTAAATTCGACTTCTTCAAATGCTTCATTAAAATCTTTACATATAACATTACTTGCCATAGGAAATCTTCCTTTATTCGCAAATTCTTCTCTATTGTCGATTACAGTAACATTAAACTCTAATAAATTTGCCATTTCACATAAAGGTAAGGCAACATGTCCACCACCACAAATAATTAAATTAGGTTTTCCTATAATATACTCTATAAACAATTTTATATCATTATCAAGGTCTAAAACATATGTGCCTTTATTAAAATCTATTTCACTTAAAATTTCATCCCAGAAATTTTTAAGATTATCATTTTCTATAGCCATAAATTTCTTGCTTTTAAATAGTTTTTGTCCTGCTATATTTTTACCATCATATGATCCCTGTATAACAGTTACTATAAATACTTCTTTGTTTAAATTTAACTTTTCAAAAAGATCTTTATAAAATTTTTTCTTCATCACTCTTTTACCTCATATATATTATTGTAGGATATATTAATTAATTCTTCTCTAGTATCTATATCCTTAATTTCTATCTCATTAATAATGGAAATTTTTTCTAAATCATCAAGGTGTTTTTTCATAACTGCTTTTCCTCCAACATCACCTTTTAAATTAAGCAATTCATCAATATATTTTTTTGAAAATATAGTTGGATTACCTAAGTTTCCATTAAACTCAACACATGCCATTCCTTTTTTACTTTCCATGAATCTAAATATCAAATTTTCTATAGTTTGTGCTTTTATAAATGGTTGGTCACAAACCATAAACATATATGCATCTGCTTCAACATCCTTTTTCATTGCAAGCTCAATAGAATGAGATATTCCAAGTTCACTATTTTTATTCATAACAATTTCAATGTTTTTGTTTAACAAAGCTAATTTAATTTCCTCATATTGAGTAACTAAAACTATTTTATGAAAATTTATTTTTAAAACCTCATCTATTACATTCATATACATTGGTTTATTATTAACAATAGTTAATAGCTTATTGCTTCTAAACCTGGTACTATCCCCTGATGCTAATAATATTAAATTTATTTTCATCATATTAATTTTTAACTACACATCTTAATAAATATTTTGTGTAAATTCTCCTTATTATTTTTTATTTAATTTTTTATATCCAATAGTTGCTGCACCAATTGCCCCTGCAAACTGACTTAATTCATTAATTGATACTTTTTGTTTAAGATAACTTTCAAGTGTTGCTCTAAAAACTTCTGAGGATGCGAGTCCACCACTAAAAAATATCTCATCTTTTAAATTCAATTTTTGAGCAAAATTAGCTGTTCGTCTACAAATTGAATGAATAATTCCAAGGGCAATATCACCTCTATGAACATCCTTTGCAAGAAGACTAATAATTTCACTCTCTGCAAAAACAGTACACATACTAGTTATATTTACAGGCTTTCTATCTTTTACAAACTCATCAATATCAGTTATATCTTCCTCTAAAATTCTCATCATAACTTCAACAAATCTACCAGTTCCAGCAGCACATTTATCATTCATTAGAAAATCTACAACATTTAATGATTCATCTAATGAAATAGCCTTAGAATCCTGTCCTCCTATATCTATAACGCCTTTAATACTAGGATTTAGAAATGCTGCCCCTTTTGCATGACAAGTTATTTCTGTAATAGTTTTATTAGCTTCTTTTAATAAATCTCTACCATAACCTGTCGTTATTGTATATTTTACGTTATTAGAGTACAGTTCATTATAGATTTTAGAAATACTTTCCCTCGGTTTTGCTGCTGTTTTTACAAGCATTGTTCTAATAATTGTTTTACCATCAAACAATACACCTTTAGTAGTTGTTGATCCTGAATCAATTCCTAAAGTATATTTACTCATAATTTATTTCCTCATATCTTCTTAACATTTGTATATTGCTAAAACCTAAAGCATCTCTATAAATGCAGTCATTCTAGTATTTAATTGACCAATATCATTAAGAGAAAAGTCAGTTTCAACACTCATATATGGCTTACTTTTTTCATCATTTACAAATCTTTTAACTGATAAAGTCTCAACATTATATGTGTGGCAAGCTGTTAATATCACATCAACTACAGCATCTACTTTATATTCATCAATCATTTTATTAAGAAGTTTAATTCTATTTGGATTAGGAGTCATACAAGAACATCCAATAGATAAATATTTACGTGCAAGAGCATCATAAACATCTGGATTTTCTTCATCTACTAATTCATCAACGGCTTTTGCAACACTACAATTTTCAAAAGCAACTACATAAGCTCCATTATCTTCAATTGCTTTAATAACCTTTTCGGTTGCACCACCAATAGGACATCCTGTTATTAATATACGAGGTTTAGATTCATATTTCTTTTCAGCTTCATATTCAGAATTAATCTTTTCAATTACCTCATTAATTTGCTCTGGAATTTTTTCTTTATCAAAGCTAAATGTTGTTCCATTTATAACTTTAAACAGGTCTTGTCCTAATATTGCGACTGGTTCTCTTTTTCCTAATTCATAAAATTTCTTTAATGCTTTACGTTCATTATTTTTTATTTTTATAGCTCTTTTTATATCATCTTCTGTTATTTCTACATTAAACATTTCTTCTAAAGATGACTTTAATCTAATAATCTCATTTTTCCATAATTCTAATCCATCTTCACGTTGAGAATTTGGAAGCTCCATAACATGTACTGGTTTAAATTCTGAAAGATATTCATACATTTTCTTTTTTCCATCGCAAGTTGTTTCTCCAACAATTAAATCTGAAAAGAAAAAGAAAGGACATTTATCAGTCTTAGCAAAACCATAACTAGATTTTATTAAAGGACATAAATTACGTGGAAGATCTTGCTCTGCAGCAGCAATAGTTTCATCAGATGTTGAACATACTGAAACAGTAGCTGCCCCCATAGCTAATCCTAATTCTTGTGGAAAGTAAGTACAAAATGCTCCAATTAAAGGTATATTTTTATCTTTAATTTCTTTAGCCTTAATAAATGCATTTCTTCTTCCTTCTGCAAACTCTTCAAATATTTCTGGTAAATTTTTCTGTAATTCCATAATACCCTCCATTTATTTATAATGTTTTTTAATATTTTGATATTTTAAAAATTAGATTATAATCATTTTAGGATTTCCAAGTTAAATTACTCACTCTATTTTTGTTTATGCATATAACAATACACTACAAACATATCCAAATTATTTAATAATTATAGGCTTTTCACTCTTATCGAGTACTTGACCTATTATCCTAGCATATGGAGTGAAATTTTCCATTCTTGACAAAAATTCTTTTGCATGTTTTTCTGGAAGTGAAAGTAATAACCCTCCTGATGTTTGTGGATCTATCAATACATCTTGTAACTCTTGTGATATATTAGCTCCTACTGCAAACTTATCTTTTAAATAATCAAGGTTATTGTACATACCCTCAGGTATAATTCCCATTTTTGCATAATCTAATGCTCCATCTATAATTGGTACAGATTTACTAAAAAGCTCTATCGTCTTTTTACTTCCACTTGCCATTTCATAACTATGACCAACAAGTCCAAATCCTGTAACATCAGTACATGAATGAATCTCTAATCCTAAAGTACATTCCTTAGCATACTTATTTAATGTAGACATTATTGATGTAACTTCTTTAATTTTCTTTTCATCTATTAATTCTGCCTTTGCCGCAGTATTCATAATTCCAATTCCTAAAGGTTTAGTAAGTACAAGTACATCTCCAGTTTTAGCATTGCTATTTGAAAGTATTTCTTCTGGACGTGCAAATCCACTTACACAAAGTCCATATTTAGGTGTTGGATCAGCTATAGTGTGCCCGCCTGCAATTACTGCTCCAGCTTCTTTTACCTTATCGTAACCTCCTGCAAGTATCTCACGCATAATTGATATATCTAAACAAGAAGGAAAACAAATTAAATTCATTGCTATTGAAGGATTTCCACCCATAGCATAAACATCACTAAGGGCATTAGCTGCTGCAACTTGTCCAAAAGTATATGGATCATCTACCATTGGCGGAAAAAAATCTACTGTTTTTATCACTACCGTATCATCATTAATTTTGTATACACAAGCATCATCACTTGTATCAAATCCTACAATTAAATTTTCATCTTCAAACTTAGGTAAACTACTTAATACACTATGAAGAACTCCCGGTCCTATCTTAGCTGCACACCCTGAATTTTTAGTTAAACTCGTAAGTTTTATATCATTTGACATATAGTCTCTCCCCCTTACTTATTACTTCAAAGTATTTTTCTGATTTTGGATCATGTTTTAATGTAATGTTAATACATTAAAGTACTCAATCTACTCTACTTATGTATATATCAACACACTTCTAAAAACTTTCCTAATGCTATAAAGTAATAACTTTTGATGATGCTTTCATATAATTAGATATTTCATACATGTTACTTACTTTTCCAACTTTCAATTCTTCTTCTAATCCATAGAAGTTAAGGCATGTACCACAAACTAATATTTCAACACCTTTTTTTTCTAAATCTTTTAGATGCTCTACAACTTGTTCATTTAATGCTGGTATTTTTACTCCTTCATTCATAAATAAAATTGATTTTGGTAAATCATCAGATTCTGTCATTGTATAAAAATACATCTTCATAAGAGACTTTCCAAGCTCTTCACTTCCAGAACCTATAATTTCTTTTCCAATAAATATTGACCATTTACTTAATTTATCCCTTTTAATTTCTTCTATTATTTCATTACATTCTTCACAGATTTCTGATTCATTATTATCTGCTTCACCCTTAAAAAAATGTACTTTAAATATTCCATTAACTTCTTGGGATTTTATTTCAAAGCTCATACTATTTCCTAATTTCTTTAGATTCTCATTAGCTATGTTATTATCAACTTCAACTACAAAATTAACATTTCCATTATCAATTTCCTTCTTAGCCATTATTACAGGTATTGGACAATTCTTTCCCTTTGCATCAACTATTTTATTCATAATAATCCTCCTAAATATACTCTTCTAAATTTGCTTTTTAGTATTCTTAAAGTAAATTTCTAAGTCTGCTTTATGTATGCAAATATCAACATTCTACTAAAACTTAAAATTACTCAAATGCAGAATTGCTTCTAAAACACCTCCGCCTATTGATCTAGCTTTATCTGAAATTGTAAAACAATGATTTTTTTCACATCTTGGATCAATATCTCCACTTTTCATTCCTTTAAAAACATTAACATCTTTTTGAAGCATTCCACGTACTATACCATCCAATTTTGCAAAAACTGGAGTTTCATTAACATATGCTACAATATCACCTTTTTTCACATAATCTCCTATCTTTGATATAGGTGTTATTTTTCCATCAGTTGTAGCTCTTATTATTCTCTCTTTACTAAAACCACCTACTTCACCTGGAACTCCTGTATTAGGTATAGCACTTCCCTTATATATCGCTTTGCCTAAATAATGACCTCTTTTTGTTTCAATAACACAATGACAATCAATTCCTGCTGTAAATCCTGGACCTAAAGCGATTACAATATTTGCATCATCAATCTTTGTACCTAAATTTTTCTTAGCTATAATAGCATCAATTATTATTTCAGGCTCAATTTCATCTATTATCTTTGCTTTTTCATCAACTAAAACTGCTACTCTTCCTTCTTCAACAATCTTATTTATGTCTTCTTTATTTGAAGCAAGCACTGCTGTTATCCCTTCAACCTCTACTTTTTCATCATAAACAACTTGCGAAAAGGCTACTGTTCTTCTTACTGTAGTTGGCTGTGAAATTTCTGTCATAACTATATCAAATCCACATTTTTTTAACCTAGTGGCAACTCCAGTTGCCAAGTCTCCAGCACCCTTTATTACTATCATAGTTCCATACTCCTTTTAATATTTATAAACTATATACCTTAAATTTTTATGAACTGATTTAATTACTCAGTCCACTTTTTCTTATGCATATATCACATTCCGTTAAAACTTTATACTTTTAAATATCACCTTTAAAAGTTGTGAATATTAATTCATTAATTCCTAGCTTTAAAAATTCATTAAAAATATTCTTAGCTATATTTAATTTTTCTTCATCGTCCACTTTATTTACAATCACTTTATAATCACACTTAACATTTTTCTTTTGACCTTTTTCACTTGATAAAATCTTAGCTATATCTTCTTCATTGATTTTATGTTCTTCATCTACATTTAAAAACTCTGTAACTAATTCTTTTCTATGACATATTTCTTTAATACTTTGACCTACTGCATCAATACCACATACCCCTATAACTAAATTACTTTCTTCTAGTATTACCGGTTCATGATTTGCTGGCATTTTTAATGGCAATCTTTTTGCTCCATCTGCTTCTATCAATAAAAAATCACAATATTCTATTAGGTTTTTAGTAGATTCAATTGAAAAGCCTTGTATTTTTTCTCTACCTTTATTTTTATCACATATAGTATTTTCTTTACGAGTTAGATTTCTATATTTATCCTCATCAGACTTCTTAATACATTTTTGTCCTACAGTAATCATCTTTTCAGTATTTAATAAATTTAAAATGTCATTCTCTTTATCTGTTAAAACAAAATTTTTTTCAGGCATCTGCATATGAGTTGTAGTCGTTATAATGACCTTCTTACCTAATTTAATTAATTCAGATCCTAATTCATATATTGAACTTGTCTTACCACCACCGCCAACAAATGAAATTATCATTTTTTTATTAATATCTATATTTAAGGCTTGTATTAGCGATGTTACATTATCTATTTTCATATTCTTGCATTTAAAAATTTTCATATTATGTTAACTTATCTCCTTTATGCAGTTTTAAAATGTTAAACTTTATTATGTTAACTTACTATATTCCATACTAACAAACTATAACTGGACCAAATTTTGTATAAGCAATTTCAAGTTTTTTATTGTAGATTCTTTCCATCAAACTCACAAATTTTTTCTCATACCCATTAACTTTACAATCTATAACATCAACTATTTCATTAGAACTTAATATAACTATCTTATCTGCATATCTTAGTGCTAAATTAATGTCATGTACTGTAATTAAATTAATTAGATTATTTTTTCTTATCAAATCACTGATAAATTTAAAAAATTCATGCTGTTTTACATAATCTAAAAAAGTATTTGGTTCATCCAAAAGTATGATATTAGAATTTTGAATAAATATTCTTGCTAAATAAACTAGCCTTCTTTCTCCACCACTTATTTCACTTATATACTTATCTTTTAAATATTCTATATTTAATTTTTTTAAAATATCTTTAACTAATTCATGATGCTCTTTACTTGGCATATCAAACATTCCAAGGTATGGTGTAATCCCCATAAGAATTACATCTTGTACACTATAATTCTGGCTTGTATGCAAATTTTGAGGAATGTAAGATATTAATTTTCCTCTCTCTTTATTCGAAAGTTTTAATATATCCTTATTATCATAAATTACTTCACCAGTAGTTCTTTTCATAAGTCCAATCATAGACTTTAATAAGGTAGTTTTTCCAGCTCCATTTAATCCTAAAAGTATTGTAACTTCACCTTTATTAAGTGCTAAATTGATATCTTTTAGTACTGTTTTATTTGAATATTTAACAGTTAAATTATTTATTTCTAAATCGTTTTTCATCTAATAGTATTTTCCTTTCGATTAAGAATATAAACTAAAAATGGTGCACCAACTAACGAAGTTAATATACTAACTGGAATTTCTACTGAAGTTAAACTCCTTGCAATAGTATCTGCTATTATAAGGATTGTTGCTCCAACTACCATAGTTAATCCCATAACCTCTGATATATCATCTTTAGCATAAAACTTTACTATATGAGGTGCTAGTAAACCTATCCAGCTTATAATACCTGCTACTGAAACTACAGTTGATACTAAAAGAGTTGCTGAAAATATAGCAATTATTCTAATAACCTTAACATTTACTCCTAATAGTTTTGCTTGGTCATCTCCCATAGTAAGTACTTTTAATTTCCATCTTAATAAAAATAATATTATTGCTGATATAGTTGTTAATATAAATACATAAATCACACTTTTCCATGTGCTATTATAAAACCCACCCATTAACCAAAAGTCTATTGATGGCAATTCTTTATATGGATCTGCTAAATACTTTATTATCATTAAAAATGATGATGATATTGCACCAGTTACAATTCCCGCTATAATAAGAGCTAATATTCTATTACTTCTCATTTGCCTAGATAACAGCAATGAGAAAATAACTGCCCCTATTCCAAAAACAAATGCCATTACTTGAATTATTATTGGCGAAAAAGGTAAAAATACTATGGCAATTGCTGCACCTAGCGAAGCTCCTGAACTTACGCCAAGTACATCAGCAGATACTATAGGATTTTGAAAAATACTTTGATAAACAATTCCGGATAGTGCTAATGCAGCTCCACTTATTGAAACTAATACTACCCTTGAAAATCTTATGTTCCATATTAAATTAAATTCTAATGAATGAGATTGTCCATGTAACATGGTGTTTATTATATCTATTGGTTTAATATGGTATCTACCTATTAATAGAGAGATAATTATTAACAACAATAAAACAATACTGCTTATCACTTTGGAATATTTTAAATTCATATTCCAATATCCTTATTATCTACTTCTAAATTAAAGAATTTTTTATAAAAATCTTTTGCTGTCTTTTCAAATTCTTCTGTTGAATATTTATCTGGATTAATATTATTTGTCATCCAAAGAATACCTAGAATTGATGATGGAGTTGGATAATCCCAAGGTTCTATTACTGATGGAATAACAAAGACTTTCTTATTTTTTATTGCATTCACGTCTTTTAATCTTTCATCATTAAGAACATCTTCTACATTATATTTTGCGTATTGAACTATATAAATTATATCTGGATTATAAGCTAACAATTGTTCAGCTGATATATTTACCCAATGACCATCTTCAAGAGATGAAGTTACATTATTTCCACCAGAAGCTTCTATCATATAATTTTGGTACATTTTTGATGTACATGTTCTTAAAACATTTGCACTTCCTGATAAATAAACCTTAGGTCTATTAGTATTATTCTCATTTATTTTCTTTATTTTTTCTAAATTATCTTCGTAATATTTTACTATTTCATTTGCTCTATCTTCTGTATTAGTAGATTTGCCCAAAAGCTTTACACAATTTAAAAATGAATCTAATGACTCTGGTTCTACAGCTATAACTGGAATATTAAGTTCTTCAAACTTTGGAATCATTTCTTTAGTTCTAGTTGGAATTATAACTAAATCTGGATTTATCTTTGCACATTCTTCTACATTTACACTTTTAGCTGAACTAACTTGTGGCTTATCTAAAAATTCTGGTGCAATCCTCCTATAAAGTTCTCTAACCTTAGGGTTCATTTCAACACCTGCAAGTTTATCTTTAAGGCCTAAAGCTAACAAAAGTGAGGTTGTAATAGGATAACTTGAAACTATCTTATTTACGTCACTTTTTATCTCTACTTTTCTTCCTAATTGATCTTCAACAGTAATAGTTTTATCCACATTACTTGTTACTTCTTTACTTTTTCCACATCCAATAAAAAAAGTTGTTATTAATATAAATGCTAGTATTACTGATGAAACTTTTTTTAATTTTCTCATATGGTACCCCTTCCTTATTTGTATTTTAATTACATTATTACATATTTATTCTTATGTTCCCAGTATAAATTTTGCAATTATGTATAAAATATGATTTATTTTTCAATATATTTTATTTTTAATCAAACCTAATATAAATAAAAATACTAGGTTTGATATAAACTTTTATTTTTTGTAATTTGATATTTATTAATTTTCTATATTTACTATAATCTAAATGTAAATTTATTATAGTTAACTTTTTATTTTACACTCCTGTCTATCTTTTAATTTAATATGATTATCATCATCACAATTATCACTAAAATTACTTTCAGCCTCACCATAGTTTAACCATGCATTTAAAACTATCGCAACTATTGAACCTGAAACTATTCCACTTCCAAAGATTGATTGTACAAATTGAGGTGTTTGAGATAATAAAGTTGGTACAGCAGTTATTCCTAATCCAACTGCTAAAGAAGTCGCTACTATCAAAACATTAGAATTTTTTTCCAAATCTATATCAAGTAACATTTTAATACCAGCAACAGCAACAGTACCAAACATTATTGTAGTAGCACCACCAATTACAGGTTGAGGAATTATAGTTGCTAAAGCTGCAAATTTAGGTATAAGTCCTAATGCCATAAGTATGATACCTGAAGCAACTACTACAAATCTGCTAAATACTTTACTTAATGAAAGTAAACCAAGATTTTGATTAAATGTTGTATAAGGAAATGAATTAAATATGCCACCTAAAATAGTTGCAATACCTTCTGCTCTTAGACCTTTTACAATATCTTTCTCATTTAATTTCTTATCACAAAGCTTAGAAACACCTAAAAATGTACCTGTTGACTCAATCATAACAACCACCATAACTAATGTCATCATGAATACTGCACCAGCATTAAATTTAGGAATACCAAAAGTAAATGGTTTAACAAAGCTTATCCATTTAGCTTCTGAAACAACTGAGAAGTCTACCATTCCCATAAATGCTCCTACAATTGTTCCGAGAATAATACCATTTAATACAGCAATAGATTGAAAGAAACCTTTTAAATATTTATTAGATATAAGAATAACTAACATTACAAAGATAGAAAGAAGTATATTACGTACACTACCAAAATCAGTTGCATTAGCACCGCCACCGCAACTAGTAATTCCAACATTAATCAAAGATAATCCAATAATTGTTACAACTGAACCAGTAACTACAGTAGGAAAAAATTTTAATAGTTTTCCATATAAAGGGGCTATTAGTATTATAACTATAGCTCCAACTATTATTGATCCATAAGCATAATCCATACCAAGACTTTTACCAATAATAATTAAAGGACCTACTGCTGCAAATGTACAACCTAATATTACTGGTAACTTAATACCTGCAAAATTACCAATACCTATAGCTTGAAGTAAAGTTGCTATACCACAAGTAAACAGATCTGCAGCTACTAAGAGTGATAGTTGTTCCGGACTTAAGCCTACAGCAGCTCCAATTATTAGTGGAACTGCAACAGCTCCTGCATACATAGCTAGAACATGTTGTAAGCCAAAAGTTGCTAATTGACCAATAGGTAACATTTCATTTACTTTATCAACTGTTTTGGTGTTATTTTCTGATGACATTAAAAATACCTCCTATAAACTTATTTATATACATTTAAGTAATATATTTTTTAGAATATATACTCATCTATAAGTAATCTAAGCAAACCGTAGTAATCTTCCTTAGTGTCAATATTCCAAATAACAAATTCATCTTTCACCAAAAACCTTTATATTGTCCTTACTGCTTTTATCTCTTGCATATTTAATTTTCAATCTATATTAAAAACTTTCATCTTAATTATTTTTGTAAAGATTTCTTAGTTGCATTAAATATTTTTTGATATCCTGTACAACGGCATAAATGCCCTGAAATCTCTCTTTTTATTTCAGCATCAGTATATTTTTTTCCACTATTAACAAGAGCTGTAGACGTTAACACTAGTCCTGGTGTGCAAAATCCGCATTGGACAGCACCTTCATCAATAAAAGCTTGTTGAACTTTTGATAATTTGCCATCCTTTTTAACACCTTCAATTGTTACGATACTCTTTCCATTTGCCCAAACTGCCATATATATACAAGAATCAGTAGGCACTCCATCTATTAATACAGTGCAAGCCCCACACTCGCCAACATGACATCCACACTTTACACCTGTACAATGTATTTTATTTCTTAAAACGTCAAGTAAAGATTCTCTTATATCAACTTCTAATGCATAAGATTTATCATTTACTATCATTGATATTTTTTTCATTTTTGCATTACTCATTTTCTTTTTCTCCCTCTATTTCTATAGTCTTTTTTATTCCTCTTTTAGTTAACTCTTTAATTAGATGCTCTCTAAAATCCTTAGATGCACGCCATGAATTTCTTGATTTTGATGAGTTTACTGCAAGCTTAGCAATCTTTTCAATATTTTCTTCAGTTATTTCAAGTCCTTTAGCATAAGTTTCAGCTTCACTACATCTTATTGGAGTTGGAGCTGATACTCCTAATGCAATCCTTAAATCTTTAAACTTGTCATTTTCAATTAAAGATACAACTGCTACACTGACCATAGCTATATCCATAGCTTTTCTATTACTAAACTTTATATAATGACCTATTAAGTTCTCATAATCCTCTTTTTTTATTATTAAATGAGTTAATATTTCATCAACTTTTATATCTACTTTACCTGGTCCTTTATAAAATTCCTGTATAGGAATAATTCTTTCGCTATTTTTACTTTTTAATTTTAATTTAGCATTCAGTGAAAATAATGCTGGTGCACTATCTGCTGAAACAGCGCCATTACAAACGTTTCCACCTATGGTAGCCATATTTCTAACCTGTGGTCCTCCCATGGAAACTGCACCTTCTGCCAAAACTTTTATGTGTTTTTGTATAATATCATCTCTAAATATCTTTGAGAATGACGCCATTGCACCAATTTCTATTGATCCATCTTCTAATATTCTAATTTCATCAATACCTCTTATTCTCCTAAGGCTCAATAATTCTGCATCTTTCATTCTATGATGATGCAATTTTATTAAAACATCTGTACCTCCTGCTATTATCTTAAGTTCTTTATTTTTATCTAATAATTCCAATGCATCTTCTAAATTTTCTGGCTCTAATATCTCCTTAATATCAAACATTTTAAGTCCTCCTTAAATTACACTAATCCAACTTCCTTAAATTTTTCAAAAACAGATTGTGGATTCATCGGTATTTTATTAAATGACACTCCTGTAGCATCTAAAACAGCATTACGAATTGCTGGTGCTGGTGAAACTGTTGTGTTTTCTCCAATAGACTTTTGTCCAAATCCACCTGCTGGTTCATATCTTTGAATAAAAGCTGAACCAATAGTCGGAGTATCCATTATTGTTTGTAATTTATAATCTAAAAGGTTATTATTTAATGGCTTACCAGTCTTCTTATCGAATAACATTTGTTCTGATAAGGCATATCCAAGTCCCATACTTACTCCACCATGAACTTGTCCCTCAGCTAACATAGGATTCATAATCATACCAGAATCATGAATATTATATATTTCCAAAACTTCTATTTTACCTGTTTTAATATCAACTTCTACTACTGCAAATGTAGCACCATAAGCTATTGCATTAACTCTAACATTAACTGATGTATCACTAGTTATAGGACAACATTTAATCCTATCATAATATGATTCCATAGCAATTTCCTCAAGTGAACATATTACTCTACCCAATCTTTTTTCAACAATTTGGCAATCTACAATATCTAATTCACTAGCTTCTAAACCACATTTACTACTTGCAAATGCTAATACTTTATCTCTAACTTCTAATGCACATTTTTTAACTGCAGCTCCACTTACAAATGTTTGTCTTGATGCATATGAACCAGTATCAAAAGGAGTTATATCTGTATCTTGATTTGAAATTACATGTACCATATCTATTTTTAATCCAAGAATTTCTGCTACCATTTGTCCAAAAACTGTATCACTACCTTGTCCTATTTCAGTTGCTCCTATTTGCAATTGAACTGATCCATCTTGATTCATTACTATTCTTGCTCCAGCAGGTTCTAATGCTACTGGATGAGTGCCTGTGAAATAACTAAAGCAAGCCATGCCTACGCCTCTTCTTTTATCTCCACTTTGATTCTTATATTCTTTCTTTTTCTCATCCCATTTAATTAGTTCTTTTCCTTTTTCAATACATTCTGGTAATGCAAATGCACGAACTACATTTTTACTAAGAGGTTCAACATAACCTTCAGTAATAAAATTTTTAATTCTAAATTCTATAGGATCCATATTAAGAGCTCTACAAATATCTTCTATATGACTTTCTAGTGCATAGCACATTTGAGGTGCTCCATATCCCCTCATTGCACCTGCTGCAGGTAAATTTGTATAAACTGTTGTAGGGCTATATTTTATTGAATTAAAATCATATACGCCTCTAAATTTTCCTCCAGCACTCAAAGCAACAGAATGACCGTGAGATGCATAAGCCCCATTATTTATAAGGTTTTTTATATCTAATGATATTAATTTTCCATCTTTTGATACTGCTGTTTTAAATTTAATTTTCATAGAATGTCTTGTCCTTGTATCAATAAAACATTCTTCTCTATCTAATGTATATCTTACTGGTCTTCCATCTACAGCAAGAGACATAGCGGCCGTTAATGGTTCAATAACTACATCTTGCTTATTTCCAAACCCTCCACCAACATAAGGTTTAATAACTTTTATCTTACCCCATTGGATTCCTAATGATTGTCCAACAATTCTTCTTACAATATGAGGAATTTGAGTTGAAGAAACTATTACTATACGATCTTCACCATCTACGTAAGCATAAGTACTATGATTTTCCATATGGCAATGTTGAACTATACTTGTTTCAAAATTTCCTTCAAATATTCTATCTGCCTTTTTTAAGTCTTCTTCTACATTTCCAATTTCTGATCCAAAAGAACTTAAAATATTATTAGGTCTTTCTTCATGAATTATTGGCGCATTTTCTTTTAAAGCATCTTCACTATCTACTATTGGTTCAAGAACTTCATAATCAACCTCTATAAGTTCTAAAGCTTTTGCTGCCACTATTTCATCTACAGCTATAACAGCTGCAATGGCATCTCCAACAAATCTAGCTTTATTAGTAAGAATTAATCTATCCTCTATATCTCTATGACTTGGATCTAATGACCATGGATGACCAGCCGTAGCAAATTTAATTTTGGGTAAATCTTCATGTGTAATAACTGCTTCTACCCCTTCTAATTTCTTTGCCTTACTAGTATATATATTTTTAACTATGGCATGAGCATAAGGACTTCTTAAAACTTTTCCTACAAGCATATCGCTTATAAAAAAGTCATCTACATACTTTGCTTTACCAGTAACTTTAGCCATAGCATCAAATCTAATTATGCTATTTCCGACTATATTATTTGTCATATTACACCTCCATAAAATTTACATAGCATAGAATTATATTTTATTGCTATATTTTAACATAGCTTCAAATAAAATGTACTTGTTTATTGGAATATTTCAATATCATAATATATTTTTTGTAATACTCCTTTTAATACTAGTATGTAGCATATCTCATGCCAAAATTAAATTTATAGTTTTTTCGTGCTTTTGTACTAAATTTCTATTATTTATTAATTAATTTAAATATATTTTTTTTGATATAATAAAAAATTTTTAGCAAATATAAGTAATTGTTTACACTATTATTTTTAATTTTAATTTTTATCATATATATTATTATCATTTTGGTAATTTTAAATTATTAAATTACATATTATTAGCTGTAAACTCTTTGTTATCATTATCAAAACGATAAATTAATTTATCGTTTTGATAATACTAATTTTATAAACTTATTTTAATTAACAAATTAGGAACTTCGTATTTCATTTTAAAACACCATAAATACACAAGTTTCAAATAATAGAGTGTTAAATTAAAATTTAATTTTAAAATATCAAAAGCTACTTTATGGCATAAAATTTGCTATTAATGTTAATTAATTCTAGTTTACATCTAAAGAGAGTTTTAATAAAACTCAATCATATTATGGAGGATGTTCAAATGCAAAAAAAAGATATAATGGATTTATGTGTGAAAAAGTGTAAAGAAGGCATGTTGAATTTAGAAGGTGGACCTTTTGGTGCTGCAATTGTAAAAGATGGAGAGATAATAGCTCTTGCCAATAATACAGTTATTAGTACCAATGATCCCACAGCTCATGGAGAAATGAATGCAATAAGACAAGCCTGTAGCAAACTATCTACATTTGATTTAACTGGGTGTGAATTATATACAACATCTGAGCCATGTCCAATGTGTATGTCAGCAATAATATGGGCTAACATATCAAAAGTTTATTATGGTTGCACTGTTAAAGATGCGGCTGATATAGGATTTAGAGATGAGCATATATTAAACTTCCTAAAGGCTGACTGCACTGATAAAAAAGTTTTAGATTTAGAACAAATCGATAAATCAAATTGCATGGCTGCATTTAAAATGTGGATAAATAATCAAAATAAAACAAGCTATTAATACCTCTTAAATAAATTAATTAAATAAAGCCATAAAAAATAAATACCTATTTAGAATAAGAGGTTGTCTCAAATATATTTTGAGACAACCTCTTATTTTAGCTATCAGTGATTTTATACTATATATTGAATTATTTCTTCTAATTAGTGATACTTAGTCATAGTTTTAGATATTATTTAAATCTACCTTTGATCTTTTAATAAATTTACCATATCCCTTTTCCCCGATAAATTTATTATATTTAACTATTATTTTACCACGTGAAATAGTTATTACTGGATAGCCTTTTACCTTTATCCCTTCATATGCAGAATAATCTACATTAGAATGTAAATTAGAGTTTGTTAATGTAACTTCCTTTTCTGGATCAATTATTACTATATCTCCATCTGAACCTGCCTGTATAGTCCCTTTTTTAGGATATAATCCAAACATTTTAGCTGGATTTGTACAGCATAACTCTACAAATTTATTTAAGCTAATTCTCCCTTTCATAACTCCTTCTGAAAACATAAGTGGAATTCTTTCTTCTATTCCCGGAGCCCCATTAGGACATTTAGTAAAATCATCTTTTCCCTTTTGCTTATCTTTACTAAGAGAAAATGGACAATGATCTGTTGCTATTGTTTGTATATATCCGTCATTAATTCCTTTCCATAACTTTTCTATATCATCTTTAGATCTTAATGGAGGACTAATTGTATATTTTAATGCTTCCTCGTTTGGAAGTTCATATTTACTTTCATCTAA
This sequence comes from Clostridium sp. ZBS2, assembly GCF_023845855.1. Taxonomy (NCBI): domain Bacteria; kingdom Bacillati; phylum Bacillota; class Clostridia; order Eubacteriales; family Clostridiaceae; genus Clostridium; species Clostridium sp. ZBS2. Next base: position 163,388 of record NZ_JAMQIF010000006.1, on the reverse strand, counting down.
TAGTAAGTATTGAGGACATGTTTCTGCATATACTTTTTCTCCTCTTTCTCTTGCCATTTTTATATAATCTAGTCCTAATCCTGATGATAAATGAACTATATAAAGTGGTGCATCTTCTACTATCGATGCCATATTTATCATTCTATTAATAGCTTCTGCTTCACTTTCAGCTGGTCTAGTTAAAGGGTGATACTTAACACTCTTAAGTCCATTACTAACGTACCTCTCTCTTAAAAGTTTTATACTTCCATGATTTTCACAATGAATAGTTGCAATACCTTGCAATTCTTTTAACCTATTTAATACTCTAAGTACACCTTCATCATCAATCATATAATCATAAGTTAAATAAAGTTTAAAGCTAGGTACTCCTTCTTCCTCGACTATTTTTTCCATCTCATTAATAATATTATCATTTACATGTTGAATAACACCATGAAAACTATAATCTATTACTGCATTCCCTTTTGCATACCCATGATAAACATCGATTTGATGTTTCAAATTACATCCTTTAGGACCAAATCCCATATGGTCTACAATAGTTGTTGTTCCTCCACATGCAGCCGCTACTGTCCCTGTATAAAAATCATCATTTGCAACAGCAATTCCTACATCTAAATTTAAATGAGTATGAACATCTACTCCACCTGGAATAACATATTTACCTTTAGCATCAATTATTTCATCTGCTTTTTTTATAATGTTAATACCAATTTCCTTTATAATACCATCTTCTATATAAATATCTCCTTCATAAATATCACTAGCAGTTATTATTGTTCCATTTTTTATTAATAAGGACATATTATCACCTCACTTAATTTTTCTCTCTATATCAATTATATTTCTTTGCTTTCACTAAATATACAGTGTAAATTACAATGCTTATTATCATACCTAAAACATATGAGTTATCATAAAAAATTTTAAGTGGTGAAACTCATCTTTATTATTTTTTTGCTTTCTTATAAAAAGTATTTTTTAGTGGTAGTTCTGTTCTAAATATTCCATCTAATTTATAATAAGCTCCTTGTGCTGCTGGTGCTGTTGGAATACAGGTAATTTCCCCAACCCCCTTTGCTCCAAAAGATAACTCTTGTGTATTTTTTTCTATTATAATAGGAGTAATTTCTGGCACTTGGGTTGCTCTTAAAAGTCCTAATGTTCCAAATTTAACTTTAGGAACTGAATTTTCTATTATATAATCCTCTGTTAATCCATAGCCCAATCCCATTACAACTCCGCCTTCAATTTGTCCTTCTACATTCTTAGGATTTATTGCCTTTCCTACGTCATGAGCTGCAACTACTTTTTTAAGTTTCCCTTGTTCATCAATAACAACAACTTGAGTTGCATATCCATAAGCAACATGGCTTACTGGATTTTCTTTAGGACTACCCATTTTATCTGTAACCCCTAAATATTCTCCAAAAAATTCTATTCCTTCTAATTCTTTTAATGTTTTTCCTTTTAATGCTTCCTTTAATTTTAATGCTGCAATTCTTGTAGCTTCTCCTGTAAATACTGTTTGTCTTGAAGCTGTTGATGTTCCTGAATCCGGAGTTATTTTTGTATCAGGAGTTTCATAAACTATTTGTGAAGCTGGAATTCCTAACACTTCACCAACAACTTGTACTACTACCGTTCCTACACCTTGACCCATACAAGCTGCTGAAGTCCTTATATGAACTTTTCCATCTATTACTCCTACTTTACATCTTCCTGTATCGGGTAATCCAACACCAATACCTGCATTTTTAAATGCACATGCTATTCCAGCATATTTATTGCTGTAATAAAAATCTTTAACAGCTTCTAAAGTTTCAACTAAAGCTGTACCCTCATCAGCAATTTGACCATTTGGAAGAACCTGACCTGGTCTTATTGCATTTAACATTCTCATTTCAAATGGATCTATGCCTACCATTTCTGCTAACTGATTTAAGTTACATTCAGTTGCAAATGCTGATTGAGTTACTCCAAACCCTCTAAATGCTCCTCCTGGAGTATTATTTGTATAAACAGCAATTCCATCTACAACCATATTTTGATAATTGTATGGACCTGCTGCATGAGTACATGCTCTTTGAAGAACTGGTCCTCCAAGAGAAGCATATGCTCCTGTATCTGCTATTATTTCTGCTTTCATTGCAGTTAATTTTCCATTTTCATCACATGCTGTTGTAAATTCCATTTCCATAGCATGTCTTTTGGTATCAACTATTATACTTTCTTGTCTTGTAAGACACATTTTTACTGGTTTTTTAGTAATATATGCAAGTAGTGCAGTATGATGTTGACAGCTCATATCTTCCTTACCACCAAATCCTCCACCTACATATTTTGAAATAATCCTTAACTTATCTTCTCCTAAATTTAATAATGAACCTATTTCCCTAAAATCATCATATATACTTTGAGTTCCTGTATAAACTATTAATCCATCTTCTCCATCTGGAACTGCAACTGATGCCTCTGGTTCTAAAAAGGCATGTTCAGTAAATGGAACCTTAAATTTATTTGTAACAACATATTTAGAATTCTTTATAGCCTCATCAGCATTTCCCCTTACTAAATGTTCATGAACTAGAATATTTCCACCTTCATGTATTTTAGGAGCGTTAGATTTCATTGCTTCTTCTGGAGATGATATCGGTTTTAATTCTTTAAAATCCACTTGTATATGTTTTAATGCTTCTCTTGCAATTTCCTCAGTTTCTGCTGCAACTAAAGCTATTGCATCTCCAAGATATCTTGTTTCTTCTCCAACCTTTATTAAAGCTGGAGTGTCTTTTTTAAGGTGTCCTAAACACCTTTTTCCTGGAATATCTTCTGCTGTTACAATTTTAATTACCCCTTCAATTTTTTCTGCTTCAGATATATCTATACTCTTTACTAATGCCCTAGGATATTTACTTCTTAAAGCTACACCATAAAGCATTCCTTCAATTTTTATATCATCTGTATATTCTCCTATTCCCAAAGCTTTATCTTTAGCATCAACTCTTGCCATAGGTTCTCCTACTAAACCTTTACATTGAACTTTTGGAACCTCTTTATTTTCTCTAAATATTTCAGCAGCCATCATAATAGCTTTTTCTATTTTTACATATCCTGTACATCTGCATATATTTCCAATTAAAGCCTTCTTAACTTCTTCCATTGTTGGCTCTAAATTTCTATTAAATAAAGCCTTTGCACTAATAACCATTCCGGGTATACAGAATCCACATTGTACTGCACCAGCCTCAGTAAATGCATAGGCAAATACTTCTCTTTCTCTATCTGTGAATCCCTCTATCGTTGTTATTGTCTTACCATTTACCTTTTCTGTAGTAAGAACACATGCTTTAATAGCCTTTCCATCAACTATAACCATACATGTTCCACATGCACCCTCTGAACATCCATTTTTTACAGATGTTATGTTACAATCATCTCTCAAATATTTTAAAAGCTTTTTATTTTCATCAACACTTTTTTCCTGTCCATTAAGAATGAATTTAAACAATCTTATCACTCCTCATAATTCAAATTTTAAATATTACCCATTTTACTTTTTATCTTATAATTTATAACTAACTTCCACTTTAAATTGCTATTTTTATATTTAGTTTTACTGATGTATTTCTACTGGTTCGTTACCTATATATACATCCTTAATTTTATTAACTACTGTTTCTTCTTTATTCTCATTTCCTATTACATTAAAAAATATATTTAATAAAATTGCAGATATACTTCCTGTAGTTATCCCACTATGAAAAATTGTTTGCACCCATGTTGGAAAATTATCATAAAACGTTAAATTAGCTAATGGTATCATTGAAAGTCCTATACTAACAGCAACTATTACTGAATTTTTATTTCCATCGAAATTCACTTTTGATAGTGTTTTTATTCCTCCAACTAGAACCATTCCAAACATTGCAAATCCCACACCACCTAGTACTGGCTTCGGTATAGCACCCATCGTTGCAGCAAATTTTGGTGTAAAGCTTAATATTAAAAGAATTATTCCTGCATAAATGCCTATAAATCTAGATTTTATATTTGTTAATCCAACAAGACCTGTATTCTGAGCAAATGGTGTAATTGGAAAAGTATTAAATATACCTGCCAAAAATGTTGAAATACCATCTCCTGCTAAACCTTTCCTTATATTTTCTTCAGTAACTTCCTTGTCTGTTATTTCATGTATTGCTATCATGTTTCCAACTGATTCAGTCATTAAAACAAGCATTATTAGAATCATAGAAATTATTGCTGATATATTAAATGTAGGCATTCCAAATTTTAAAGGTACATTTAAACTAAACCAAGCTGCATCTTTAACTTTACTAAAATCATCCATTCCGAAGACCATAGCTAATAAAGTTCCTATTACTATAGAAAAAAGTATTGCTGCACTATTCCAAATTCCTTTTATATATTTAAATAACAATAGAGTTATAACTAGAACTGCTAATGCTAATCCCACCTCTTGCGTAGTTGCTGGTTTGGCTATTCCTCCAGTTATCCATTTTATGCCTACTGGCATTATAGAAATACCTATTACTAACACAACTGTTCCTGTAACTACCTTTGGAAAAAATTTTATTAATTTACCAAACACAGGTGATATAATAAAACAAAATAATCCTGCTATAATTACTGATCCAAAAACAGTTGTCATTGCCAGATGCTTATCACCATGAGCTCCTGCAATAATTGCAAGAATTCCAGATACTGCCGCAAAGCTTGTACCTTCTATAACCGGTATTTTAGCTCCTGCAATATTTTTTAGACCACACCCTTGAATCAGAGTACCTATTCCAGCCATAAATAACCCTGCATTTATAAGAAAAACTATCTCTAAATCATTTAAACCTGCTGCTTCTCCAATCATAAGTGGAACAGCTACTGCACCCGCACACATTGACATTACATGTTGAAGTGAAAATATCCATGCCTTTGAAAAAGGTATTTTTTTATCAACTGCAGGTATTAAATTAGCCCCATCCTTTTCTCTCATACTTTCAAATCCCTTCAATTAATTCTATTAAAGTTAATCTCATTATATTTTTCTATATTTAATAAATATCTCATAATCCACTTTTTCGCCTATGATAACGTTATCTTATGTAATATCTAAATTTACACCATTATAAAAAAAATCTAAAATCTCTCACTATAATTAACTGTTTTTATATTTTCACCTTACTACTATCTGTATTTTTAACTGTAATATAAGAACTACCTTAAATTTTACTTATTTTTGATGTTCATTTTATTACTAGTAAGTAGCATATTTCATGCCAAAGTTAGATTTGATTTTTTCGCGTTTTTACACTAATTTTCTATTATTTATTAATTAATTTAACCGTATTTTTTCTTATCTAATGAAAAATTTTGAAAATTTAAGTAATTGTTTATATATTCATTGAAAATTTAAATTTTCAACATATATATTTTTATCATTTTGGTAATTTAAAATGATCAAATTGCATATTATTCTATAAGATATCTATTAAAATTATCAAAAAGATAACATTTTTATCACTTTGATAATTTTAGCTTTATAAGTGAATTTATGTATTAAGAAATGTAAAAAGGTATGTTAAATTTAGAATGTTTAATAATTAAGGCACATGAAAGATAATAANNTTATTATCTTTCATGTGCCTAATAATTTTTAGTATCTTTATTATTCATCAAGTATTTTGTTAATTAATGTGCTTTTTCCGCACTGTATTTTTCCTGTAATTAATATATTTTTATACATAGTTAAATTCCTATTATAATTAATATGATGAGNNCTCATCATATTAATTATAATGTAGCAATTACTTCTATTTCTACTGGAGCGTCCATAGGTAATTTAGCAATTTGCACACAACTTCTTGCGGGGAAATTTTGTGTAAAAAATTTTGCGTATACTTCATTTACAGCTGAAAAATCATTTAGATCTTTTACAAAAACTGTAGTTTTAATTACATTGTCAAGATTTGTTCCTGCGTCTTCCAAAATAGCTTTACAATTTTCTATACTTTGCTTAGTTGCCTTTTTTATTTCTGTTTCTAATACCTTTGTCTTTGGATTTATAGGTAATTGACCAGATGTATATACTAACTTATCTATAATTACTCCTTGTGAATATGGTCCAATTGCTTCTGGTGCATTTGGTGTATTAATTATTTTCTTCATAATAAATTCTCCTTTTACTTTTAATTATATTGCATTGATAATGCATTTTTAGGACATCTAGTTACACATAATCCACATCCAAAACATTTCTTACTATCAATGATTAGCTTATTTGAAACTTCTATTGCATCATATACACAACTTGTTTTACAAATCCCACATTTTATACAAACATCTTCTTTTACAGTAGGTGCTATTGACTCTGTTCTGAAGTTTCTTTCCTCACATTTTTTATGAGCAAGTCCTATTATCTCATTTACATCTTTATATCCATGACTATCTAAAAAGTCGTTTAATTCCTTAGCAATTTTTCCATAAATACTTGGTCCTTTTAAAATAGCTTCTGTGCATACTTGTACAGATTGTGCTCCTGCCATTAACATTTCAGCAGCATCTCTTCCACAAGTAATTCCTCCTACTCCTATTATTGGTATCTTTATTACCTTAGAAGCATCATAAATATTTCTAATAGCTACTGGTTTTACTGATGAACCTGATAACCATCCATATCCTGTTTGACTTCCCATAATTGGATATCCTGTTTCCACATCAATTGCCATACAAGGTCCTACTGAATTTATCATTACAAGTCCATCTGCACCTGCATCTTCTAATGCTTTAGCTATTTTTTGAATATCTGTATGAGGACTCATTTTCATAAATACAGGACAGTCAAGTGCTGCTTTTGCTGCTTTCATTGCATCAACTATTGGAGCAATATCAGTTCCAACATAATGAGTTGATAGCTCAACAGCATCTGCATATGGTTTTACTAAAGGTGCAACTTTTTTTATTTGATCTGCAGTATATCCCATACTAATTATCATTGGTACTCCAGCTTCTTTTGCTCTTTTATATTCTTTTTCTATCCATTGCTCTTTTGGAAGTTCTGACCAAAGTTCTGTATTTAAAAAACCTGCATTGGTTTTTGCCATACAAGGTCTTGGAACATCTGCTGGCTTTTCAGATATTGTTTTTGTAACTAATCCACCAGCACCTCCCTTTACTGCTAAAATACATAATTCTCCATCCTTTGCACCAGGTCCCGCTGCTGTGAATATTGGGTTATCAAACTCCATTCCGAGTATATTAACTTTTAAATTTGCCATAATACTGTTCCCCCTATAAAACCTCATATAGATTAATCTACTATTTTAATTTTTCCCATAATTTTCGTGCTACTTTTCTTGATTTTTTTAATGTTTCTTTTTCATCTAATGTCATAATTTTTCTATTTTGCATTATAACTTTTCCATTAATTATTGTTGTATCCACACATCTTCCACTCATACCAAACATTATATGACCATTTAAATTATTTTCATTCATAGGTGTCAATGGATTATAATCAACAATTATTAAATCAGCATATGCTCCTTCTTTTAATATTCCAAGTGGTTTTTTAAAATACTTAGATGCTATATTTCTATTGTTTTCAAATAGCATTTTATTAGTTTCTACAAACCCTACATTAGAATCACTTAAATTGTGTTTATGAATTATATTTTCAACCTTCATTGATTCAAACATATCTGATGTATATCCATCAGTGCCAAGACCAACTACTACTTCATTTTTCATCATTTCTATTACCGGGGCACACCCAACAGCATTTCCCATATTTGATTCTGGATTATTAACTACATTAGTATTAGTTTCTTTTAAAATATCAATTTCCCTTTTATTTATGTGAATGCAATGAGCACATATTGTTTTTTCTCCCAATATTCCAAAATCATTTAATCTCTCTATTACTCTCTTGCTGCTGCTTTTTAAACAATGATTTAAATCATCGATTCCTTCTGCTGCATGAATATGATATCCTATATCAAGGCCTTCCAAACTATTAACACATTTTTTTAAACTATCATCACTAAGAGTAAATGAAGCGTGCATTCCAAACATGCCTTTTACCATATCATCTTCTCTTTCATTTGATGCCTTAATAAAGTTAACGTTTTCTTCTATACCTTCATTTAGAATTTTCTCTCCATCTCTATCGGAAACTTCATAAGCATAAACCCCTCTAATACCTAAATGAGTAGCTGCATCTGCTATAGTAAATAAACTTCTACTTGCTGACATAGGACTAGCATGATGATCAAATACAGTTGTAACACCATCTTTAACACACTCAATTAAAGTTGTATAAGCACTATATTTAACATCTTCTAATGTTAACTTCTTATCTATTTTCCACCAAACATTTTCAAGAATATCAACAAGACTTTTTGATAGCGGATTATTTAATGTTAGTCCCCTTGCAAATGCGCTATATATATGATGATGAGTATTTATTAATCCTGGCATTATAACTTTTTCCTCTGCATCTATAAACTCATAATATTTATATTTTGCTTTTAGCTCATCTGTATTACCAACTTCTAGTATCATATTGTCTTTTATTGCAATACAACCATCTTCTAAATAGGGTTCTTTATTATCTTGAGTTATTACCCTTCCATTCCCAACTAATAGCATTGTGCCACCCTCTTTAACTTAATTTTTTATTTATTATATTGGCCTCTCCAAACTATCTCTTTATACTTATCTGGATCTGTATCTCCCTCTGTACTAAATAATAATACTTTTGAATTTTCATCTAATTCTAATGATTCTTTTAAATCTTTATATTTATCATTTTTCATTATTTCATAAAGTAATCCTGAAGTAACAGCACCTGATTCACCTGAAATAACCTTTTTATCTCCTCTTAATGAATTACCAAGTATTCTCATACCATTTGCTGCAACATAATCTGGTGATGAAACAAATGTGTCAGAGTACTCTTTTAAAACTTTCCAACCAATTGTATTTGCTTCTCCACAAGCTAATCCAGCCATTATTGTTTGCATTTCTCCGCCTACAGCTATTAAATTTCCATCATTAGCTTTTGCTGATTTGTATAAGCAATCTGCTAAGTTTGATTCTACTATTACTGTTTTAGGACAGTTCCCCTTAAATACAGAAGCAAAGAATCCTTGTATTGCACCTGCTAAAGAACCTACACCAGCTTGTATAAATATATGAGTTGGTCTTTCAACTCCATATTCAGTTAATTGATTTAATGCTTCAAGTCCCATAGTTCCATATCCTTGCATTATCCAAGCTGGAATTTCTTCGTAGCCTTCCCATGCAGTATCTTGTATAACTACTCCATTATTTTCATCTGCATATTTAGCTGCAAGTCTTACTGCATCATCATAATTCATATCAGTTATAGAAGCTTCTGCTCCTTCTTTTCTTATATTTTCTAATCTTGTTTTTGATGATCCTTTTGGCATATAAACTACTGATTTTTGTTTTAACTTATTGGCAGTCCAAGCTACTCCTCTTCCATGATTTCCATCTGTAGCTGTTACAAATGTAATTTCTCCAAGTTCTTCTCTAAGCTCTGGTGAAATTAACTTTTCATAAGGTAATTCAGATATATCTCTATTTAATTTTTGTGCCATGTATTTTGCCATGGCAAAAGAACCACCTAACACTTTAAATGCATTTAATCCAAATCTATATGATTCGTCTTTTATATAAATACCACCTAATCCTATATCCTTACTTAAATTTTCTAAACTAACTAATGGTGTTTCCTTATATTGAGGAAAACTTTTATGAAAATCTCTAGCTTTACTTATCTCATCTTTATTTAAGAAATCTAGTAAATTTTCATTATTAGTTTTAGGTAGTTGATTTTTTTTCCACTCTATATTTTCCATTATTTACCCCTCCAGTTAATGTTTATTTAAAGCCTACTAATACTTTATTCTAGTACCAGTCTTTCCAGTTATACCATCCTTTGCTTTTTCAAGAAGAGTAATCAAAGAATATCTACCTTCTTTTGATGAGGCAAACTCTATTCCAGCTTCTACCTTTGGTTTCATTGAACCTGGTGCAAAATGACCTTCTTCTAAATACTTTTTCATATCAGTTACATTAACATCAGCTAACCATTGTTCATTTTCTTTACCAAAATTTATAGCAACTTTTTCAACAGCAGTTAAAATAATTAAACAGTCTGCATCAAGCTCTTTGGCAAGTGTACAGCTTGCAAAATCTTTATCAATTACAGCTCCTACACCTTTTAAGTGATTTCCTTCTTTTATAACAGGAATTCCACCTCCACCACAAGCAATTACAACTTGGCCATCTTTAATTAAACTCTTTATTGTTCCTATTTCCACAATACTAACTGGTTTTGGCGATGCTACTATTCTTCTATAACCTCTACCAGAATCCTCGATGACATTATCTCCATTTTTAATAGCAATATCAGCTTCTTCCTTTGTCATGAAACTTCCTATTGGCTTAGTTGGATTTTTAAAAGCCTTATCCTTTGAGTCTACTTCAACTTGTGTAATAATAGTTGAGACATTCTTATTTATATTTCTATTTAATAATTCTTCTTTAATTTGATTTTGCAAATCATATCCTATATATCCTTGACTCATAGCAACACAAACTGACATAGGACAAATAGAATATTTAGGATCTAATTTATGAAGTTCACTCATAGCTACATTTATCATTCCAACTTGTGGACCATTTCCATGAGAAATAACAACTTCATTTCCATCTTCAATTAAATCAACGATTGCTTTGGCAGTAGTTTTTATAGCAGTCATCTGTTCTTTTAAAGTGTTACCTAATGCATTTCCGCCTAATGCAATTACAATCTTCTTTTTCATATTTCTCACCTCAACATCTATGTTTTAAAGCAAAGTGGCTATGCCACCTTTTTAGTTGAGAGTGGAAAGATGAGAGTTGATAGTTTTGGTTGAAAGTATAAAAACTTTCTAAAATAATATATTTTAAAATTCCATGCTGGAATTTTTCCTTCACTCTCCACTTTCCACTCTCAATTCTCAACTAAATATAATTCTATTCAAAATGACGTGGTTTATCTTTTTCAACTAATTTAGCTAAAGTTTCTTGAGGATTTTTAACCTTACTTAGGAAAATCATAGCAGCTATAATATATGGCTTAAAGCTTGCTTCTTTATATAATGATTTTCTATATCTATCAAATACACTAGCATCAACTTCACCAACTTCACAGCTTACGCCTGTAATATCTGCTGGTAAACAATGCATGTAGATAGCCTTGCCATCTTTAGTAAGCTTCATTAATTCCTCAGTACATTGCCAATCAATATGATCTGCATTTTGTTTTAATAATTCTTTTTCTAGTTCATCAATACCAGCTTGATCTCCTTTTGCATATAAATCTGTTCTTTTTTCCATTGCAATATAAGGGGCCCAGCTCTTTGGATATACTATATCAGCATCTTTAAATGCTTCTTCCATAGAATTTGTTTTTGTAAATGATCCACCTGATTCTTTTGCATTTTTCTTTGCAACTTCTTCAACTTCCCCCATAACTTCATAACCTTCTGGGTGAGCTAATACTACATCCATTCCAAATCTAGTTAATAATCCAATAATACCTTGTGGAACTGAAAGTGGCTTACCATATGATGGTGAATAAGCCCAAGTCATAGCAACTTTTTTACCTTTTAAATTTTCAACACCACCAAGTTCGTTTATTAAATGAAGTGTATCTGCCATTGCTTGTGTTGGATGGTCTATATCACATTGTAAGTTAACAAGTGTTGGTCTTTGTTCTAATGTTCCATTTTCATTACCTTCTTTAACATATTCTGAAACATTTTGCATATAAGTATGACCTTTTCCTATAAACATATCATCACGAATACCAATAACATCTGCCATAAATGAAATCATGTTAGCAGTTTCTTTTACTGTTTCTCCATGTGCCACTTGTGATTTACCTTCATCTAAATCTTGTACTTCAAGACCTAAAAGATTACATGCAGATGCAAAACTAAATCTTGTTCTTGTTGAATTATCCCTAAATAATGAAATTCCAAGTCCACTATCAAATATCTTTGGAGATACATTATTTTCTCTTAACTTTCTTAAAGCTTCTGCTACTGTAAAAACAGCTTCAAGCTCATCATTAGACTTCTCCCAAGTTAGCATGAAATCATTCTCATGCATATTCTCAAAATTTAATTTATTTAATTTATCAATATATTTATCCATTATACTCATTGTAAATCCTCCAATATTTCTTCTTTATTTTTTATTAAAACTTGTGTTTCTAATAGTGTTGATATTGTAGTATAATATCAGCATTTACTTAAAACATAGCTTTATTTATCTTTACAATAGATTGTTGGTACTGCAGCATATACAGCAGCACATCTTACTAAATCAGCTTTCCAAGTCTTTTCATTTGGAGCATGTGCTTCTTCTTCTTTACCTGGTCCAAATCCTATACATGGAATTCCATATCTACCCATTATTGATACTCCATTAGTTGAGAATGTCCATTTATCAACTAGTGGTTTTCCATACATGCCTTCATAAGCTTCAACCATTGCTTTAGTTGCTGGTGCATCTTCTGGTATTACCCAAGTTGGGAAATAACAATCTGTTGGATATACAAGATTTGTCCAACTTGGTCTTTCATATTTATACATAGTTACTTTTGCATTATATTTTTTAGCAAATGGAAGATTTCTTACTTCTTCTAATGCTGATTCAAAAGTTTCTCCATCAGTTAATCTACGATCTAAAGAAATTGCACACATATCTGCTACTGCACAACGAGATGGTGAATTATAGAACACTTCTGAAACGGTTACAGTTCCTTTGCCTAAGAATTCATCATAGTGTAAATTATCATTTAATACTCTAACCTCTTGTAATATATCCGCCATTTTATAAATTGCGTTATCTCCACGTTCTGGAGCAGAACCATGACAAGATACGCCCTTAACTTCAACTCTTATTTCCATACGACCACGTTGACCTCTATAAATATTTCCATTAGTTGGTTCAGTTATTACAACAAATTCTGGTTTTACCTTATCTTCATTGTGGATATATTGCCAACATAATCCATCACAATCTTCTTCTTGTACTGTACCAGTTACTAACACTGTGTACTTATCAGATAAAAGATCTAGATCTTTCATTATTTTAGCTCCATAAGTTGCAGAAACTATTCCTCCTAATTGGTCAGACGCTCCACGTCCACCTATTTCTTCATCTGTTTCATATCCTTTATAAGGATCAAATGTCCAGTTGCTCATCTCACCTATTCCAACTGTATCAATATGTGCATCATAGGCAATTAAAGTTTTACCAGTTCCCATATATCCTAAAACATTTCCCATTTTATCGATTTCAACTTTATTAAAACCAAGTTTTTTCATTTCTTGTGATATTCTTTTTATCACTAGCTCTTCATTAGCACTTTCTCCTGGGATAGCAATTAAATCCCTTAAAAACTTTGTCATGTCTGCTTCATAAGCCTTTGCTCTTACCTTAATGTTTTTAAAATCCATAGTTATTCCCCCGCCTTTTTATGAAAATATTATTTTATATCATTGGTTTGATGATTTTATTTATATATCACCACTAACTATTACTTTAGCAATTACCTTGCCAAAACTGAGAAGTATTTTTTTCATTTTTTATGAAAAATCCCCCCTATACCTTGCTTAACAGCATTATTTTAATCACTTATTTTATTTTTAAAGTAAGTAATTATCATTTTGATAATTATTTTTATCAAAATAATAAGGAACATAAAAAAATAACAGACCAATATACCTATATATTGTATCTGTTAAATTCTGTAATATGCCTGATTTTAAGCTTATTTTAGTTAGCTAAAGTTAACATAATAAAATATAATTTATCATAATGATAATTTGTATTTTATTCTTCTATTTTTCTATAAAGAGTAGCTATTCCTATACCTAATTTTTTTGCCACTTTCATTTTACTTTTCGTTGAATTTCCATACTTTGCTAAAGCTTTTTTAATATATATCTTTTCTATTTCCTTTAATGTCATTATGTCATCATCTATACATATTTCATCATTTCTATTTTTAAGTTCCTCATTATAACTTTGTACAAATGATGTTGGCAACATAGATTTTTCAAGTATCCCATTTTCACCTGATAAGCTAACCATAAATTCTACTATATTTTCTAATTCTCTTATATTTCCTGGCCAACTATAATCCTTAAATATTTTAATTAATTCCCTGTCTATAGTATGTATATACTTATTACATCTTGCATTATACTTTTCTACTAACATTTTAGTTATTAATACAACATCATCTTCCCTATCCCTTAAGCTTGGAACTTCAATAGGAATTATATTTAATCTATAATATAAATCTGCTCTAAATTTACCTTCATCAACTAGTTTTTTTAAGTTCTTATTTGTAGCTGCTATTACTCTTATATTTAAATTTATCAACTTATTTGAACCTATTTTTACAATGGTTTTTTCTTGTAATACTCTTAAAATTTTTACTTGAAGATATAACGGCATATCACCTATTTCATCTAAAAAAATCACCCCATTATTAGCAAGTTCAAATTTTCCTATTCTTCCCCCAGAACTTGCTCCTGAAAATGCACCTTTAACATATCCAAAAAGTTCACTTTCTAATAAATTTTCTGGAATAGCTCCACAGTTTATAGCTATAAATGGCATATTTTTTCTATTACCTTCGGAATGTACTGCTCTAGCTACTAACTCTTTTCCTGTGCCACTTTCTCCTGTAATTAAGATTGTAGCATCAGTATATGAGACTTTTTTTATTTTCTTTTTAAGTTCTACTATATTATCTGCTTGTCCAATTATTGAATCACAGTTAATACTATTATTTTTTAACTCTTCTTCAATAGTAATTAGTTCTTTAAAAATAATTATTTTGTTACAATCTTTATTATTGATATAGTTTTCTACTACCTTTCCTATAATTTTAAATTTTTCATTCTCAATATTGAAATTATAAATACCTCCTTTTGGAGTATATTCATCTGTTTCTTCTATAGTAACTTTTTTACCTACAATACTTGGCTTAACTTTTAATAACTTTAATGCATTATTATTGGCTGTTATAATTTCATTTTTTATATCTACAGTTATAATTCCATCATCTATAGAATTTACTATTTCTTTGAAAAATTTAATACTGTTCTCATTTTCGAATATTTGATTTTGTTCTATTACTTTAATTGAAATAAATTCAGCTATTTGTTCTAAAAACTTAATCATAATAGCTAAATTGCTTTTCAATTTATCCTTTTGACCTTCATTAGAACATACTAAACCTATTACTCCAAATGTAGTTTCTTCATATTTAATAGGTACACATATTTCCATAAATTCATTGCAGTTTCCTCTTTTTTTACATTCATCACATAATTTATCTTTTCCTGGATTTTCTATAACTAATGTTTTTCCTGTATCTAAAGCCTTCTTATATACATAACCTTGATCTTTTATGTTTTCTCCAATTCTTTTTTCATATATTCCTGTTGCAGCAACTCTTACTAATTTATCATCAACTATCTCCACATCTATTGTTAACAAATTTGATAATAATATAGAATATTTATTTATTATTTCTTTTATATTAACTAAAGTTATTTTCATTTTATAACCCACCTATATCTATTAATATTTATTTAAATTTTCTTACTTTTCTTTCAATTTTACCACCTTACCATTATACCATATAGTTACTTCACTTCTAAGTATAACCATATATTTTCCTGCATTTATTATAGTATTCATTTTATTCTAGTATATTGATAGAATAAAGTTGTTGTATAATGCTTTGTTAATATAATTTTATGTGCAATAAAAAGAGCTAATGGATTTGAAATATTATTCCTTAAGTCCATTAGCTCATTATCACTATTCCTATATTTTGTTATTTATTAATACTCATTACGTATGTCTCATGTATTTTTAAGGTTAACTTCAAAGCTTTTGCTATTAATGTAGTTATAACTAAAATTACCTTTTATTTTTAACTACAACACAGTTCCTTCCCATTCTTTTTGCCTCATATAAGTTCTTATCTACAAGAGGCATGATATCTTCTGACTTTTCTGTTGCTGCACCACCAATACTTAATGTAATCTCAACTTTACCATCAGCACATTTCATATGATCCGTTACAATATGAATTGATTCAGCAAGTGAAATCATTTGTTCTAAAGTTTTCTTCTTACTAATAATACAAAATTCATCACCGCCATATCTAAAAAGTGTTGAATTACTATCTAATAATTCCATTATTATTTCAGCAATTTCTTTTATTACTTTATCTCCAATTTCATGTCCATTACCATCATTTATCTGTTTAAAATAATCAATATCATACATAAGTATTCCAAAGGATACATTTTCCCTTTGAATTTTTCTATATACCTTATTAAAATATCTACGATTATATGACTTAGATAATTCATCTATGACACTGGATTTTTCATTGTATCTAACCATACATACTAAAATTATTATTATTATTACAACAATACACGATGCAGTAATAATTATCTTATATAAATCATTCATTTTATATTTCTGAATTAAAAGTGTAATATTAGTTTCATTTGAATTATACATATGAGCTCCAGTTTGAATATTTCTTAATTGATATTCTTGAGGATACAATCTGATTAGTTTTAATGTGTAATTAGAAATAGTTTTTTCTATTTCTATAGGTAAATCAAACCTATTTTCTTCATCAATCATAGTAGTAATATCAATAAGAAAATTTAATAATATACTATTTTGATTGTATATTAATGCATATGTAAATATCTCATCCATATAATGAGTAAGACCATCATAGTCTTGGGTTAAAAGTCCTACTTTTGCTTGCATTTCTAGATAAGGAAATAGTATTCCTGATACCCATAGTATTCTTGATGGATATGTTTCATAACTGTGTATATATTCTCTAATTTCATTTAAATTCTTCTTACATTCATCATATTTTTTTTCATTTAATAAAATTCTAGCTAAAACTATTTTTCGCCTTTGTTCCATAGATTCATATTCTATTTTATTTTCGCTATCATGCTCTAAAGCTTTATTATAATATTCCATTGCTAATTCCGAACGATTAGTTCTTGCATAGATCATAGCTAATGTTGTATAACAATATTCATAAAAAAACTCTTCCATTTCACATCTGCTTGCATAATTTAATGCTCTATCTAAGCAAGATTCAGCTATATCATATGTATAAAAGTCAATGTATATCTGTGAAATATCAGCATAAGACCACGCTGCAATATCCCACTGTTTTGATAACCCTGATTCTATTTGTGTTTTTACAAAATTATCTATAGCATCATCTAAATTTTCCCAATCAAATAAATCTAATATATATAATTTAGTTAAATTGAGATGGAATTTAGCTATGTTTCTTCTATCTAAATTAGGATTTTTACTTATAAACTCCTGCATATCTAAAATTTCTTTTTTATTATCATTATCATCTACAACAAAAGATTCTATCAATTGATTTAAGTCATCTGAATTTTTGTTCTGTTCATGTTTATTAAAAAAGTACAATGTCCCTACTATGTTTATTCCTACTATTATTGCTACTATAATAATTATATATTGTTTTTTTAATTGTTTCATATATTTACCTTATTCTTTTACTCTATTTTTAAGTTTAATTTTCACTTTTTAAATTAACAGTAATAAATATTTTACTAAATAAGAAACGGTACCATTAGAAGCTGGAAGTCAATTGGCTACCAGCTTTTTTCTACAAAGTTTAGTAAATCATTATCTACAAACTAAAAAAATCATACTACATTTTTATATGCAGTATGACTATTATTAGTATAACATAAAATTTGGTTTTTCACGATAAATATGGATTTAATGAAAACTTTCCTGTTTATTTCACTTCTTGTATTATTTTTTTTACTATTGGAATTACATAACCACTTCCACCTTTGCCTTTTACATCTTCTACAAATGTAGTTACTAAAATGTTATTATCTTTATTTGTTGTGGTTGCTACTACCCATCCTATCTCAGTACCTGTTTTATCATCTTGAGCTAACTTTATCTCAGCAGTACCTGTTTTAGCTGCAATATTAATTCCTTGTTCCGCCAGTGCATGTGCAGTCCCGCTCAATTTACTTACTACACTTTCTAAATCATTTAATATAATTCTAGCGGTTTCATTTGCAATAACATTATCTTTCCAAATGCTTTTCTCAGGACTTTCTTTATATTCTAAATAAGGTTTTAAAATATCTCCCTCATTAGTAAACATTGTATACATCATAGAAAGTTGTAATGGATTCATTAAAATATCACCTTGTCCATATCCACTATCAGCAAGTAATATTTCATTGTTAATTCCATCTTTCGATGAAAATTGAGAAACTGAAACACCATATTCAAATGGAATTTTTTCACCTATTCCAAATTCCTTTAGCTTTTTCTCAAAATTTTCTGCACCTATATCTAATGCAACTCTTGCAAAATATATATTATCAGAAAATATTAATGCATTCTCTAAATTAGCAGGTAATTCATAAGCATGAACCCTTGTTACCTTATATCCACCCCATGAGTCATCTTTTTGCCACTTTAGTCCTACTATTCCTTTATCCTCATTAGGATCAAGTACTTTTTCTTCTATGCCTATAGCTGCTGTAATAGGTTTAAATGCTGATCCTGGAGTTATATTACTTTGAAATCTATTGTATAATGGCTTACTTTCATTAGTATTTAGATCATTCCATTTCTCAGTTGACAGCCCAAGAACAAAATCATTTGGATTATATGCTGGTGTACTTACAAGAGCTAAAACCTCACCGGTATTAGGATTTATACTTACTGTAGCTCCTTTGTTATCTTCTAAAGCGTCATACGCGATTTCTTGAATATTACTGTCTATAGTTAATTTTATATCCTCTCCATTTTTAATTTCCCTATTATAAATTACTTTAATCTCATTTGAATTTTTATCAACTATATTTATTTTTATTCCATCAATGCCTCTTAATCTATCCTCATATATTGCTTCTAGCCCAGCCTTCCCTATTACTGATGAATCAGAATAATTCTTATCACTATTTTTTTCTAAATCTTCTGCTGTAACATTTTGAATATATCCAATTAAATGTGCTGCTTTAGCTTCTAATGGATAAATCCTTGAAGGCTTGTCTTTTATGACTACACCTGGAATTTTTGATGCTTTATTAACTATATCATTACTATAAGAAACAACTTTAATTGGTACAAACATATTTGGTTTAACATATGACTGACTTAATTGTTTCTCTATGTACTCACTAGATATTTCTAACGTCTTTGCTATCTCATTTATGGCTTCTTTTTGATTTTCTCCAAGCTTTTCAATAACAATTCCTATTTCAGCTACATCATCATCAGTGGCAAGTCTAATATTATTTCTATCTAAAATATCGCCTCGTCTAGACTCTGTTATTTGAACTTTAACTTTGTAGTCATTATTAAGTTCAGGAAAAATTAAATTTGAAGACCAATTTACTTTAATCTCATCATGAACTCTATTTATATCCATTGTATTATTAAAATTTAGATTTCCTGCAATAGTGTTCATATTACATTGAAATGTTGCTAAGATATCACTACCATCTACTTTCACTTTTGTACTATCTATTGTTATATTTTTGGCTCCTATTCCTTCATAAATATTTTTATTTCTTTCTATGAATTCATCTTTAGATATTTCATTTTTACTTTCATCAGATAACTTATCATACATTAAATCATACTTTTTCTCATTTAATAATTGAAAATATTCCTGTACTAAGTTTTCACTTTGTTTTACATTTATACTATTTGCTTTCATAGATGCAAATATAAATGCTGCTACTACTAGAATTCCTATAATTGTTAATGAAAAAATAAATAGTCTTTTTATTTTTTTCTCCAATAAAAACTCCCCTTTTATATTTAGTATGTTAAATAAAATCCAAACAAAATTACGTATTAAATTAATAACATTATATAATAAAGCTATTAATTAGAAAATATAAAAAAGCTTAAACATTCTCTAATATGTTTAAGCTCTATACAATCAGTAAAAAAAATGATGCTATGTTAATTGTTAATATAAAAAAGAACCTTGATTTCTCAAGATTCTTATAACTAACCCTTTACTACTATTAACATCATTTTAAATTTTTCAGTTGCTTCTAATGCATGAGGAATGTTAGCAGGCATAACTATAAAGTTTCCTTCTGTAACAATTACCGGCTCATTCTCTCCAATTGTTATAGTAACTTCACCTATTGCATATACCAACACACATTTAAAACAGAGCTTTTTATTAAATAATTTATTGTTTTCTGTTTATAAATTAGTCTTCAATTTCCATCCAACAGATTGTTCACGCCTGTTTATAAAGTCAGCATAAATACCTTTTTGTTTAATTAATTTGTTATGCTTACCTTTTTGAACAATTTTTCCTTTATCTAAAACAATGATTTGATCTGCATTTCTTACAGTTTTTAATCTATGTGCTATCATAATTATTGTTTTATCCTTAGTAAGTTCTTCAATAGCAGCTTGAAGTCTATATTCATTCTCTGGATCTACATTAGCAGTAGCTTCATCAAAAATTACAATAGGTGCATTTTTTAACATAGCTCTAGCAATAGATATTCTTTGTTTTTCACCCCCTGAAAGTGAAGCTCCGCCTTCCCCTATTAATGTATTGTATCCTTCCGGAAGTTCTGATATAAATTCATCACAGCAAGCTCTTTTAGCTGCATATACTACTTCTTCATGTGTTGCATTAGGTTTTCCAAACTTAATATTATTTTCAATGGTATCTTCAAAAAGATATACATTTTGGAATACCATACTTATATTAACCATTAAACTGTCTAGAGAATAATCTCTGACATTATTTCCACCAATAGAAACTGTCCCACTATTTACATCCCAGAATCTAGCTATTAAGTTACATAAAGTAGTTTTTCCTGAACCTGATGGTCCTATAATAGCAGTCATAGTTTTTTCATTTATCTTTAAATTTACATTTTCAAGTACAAGATGCTTATCATAAGCAAAACTTACATTATTAAATTCAATATCATAGTTTTTAGGTTTAATATATCTTCTTCCTTCATACATTACAGGTACATTTTCTATTTCTTTTGCTCTATCAATAGATGTTTCTGTCAAATGAAGAATAGCGGTACCATGACCTGCTGATTCTAATTGTGAAAATATAATAAAAGATACTATTAACATCATAAAACAATTAACTAACGTCATTGAATTATTTAAGTAGAAAATAATTGATAATAATATTATTAACATACTAAATAATTTTAATAAAAGTTGTTGTAAAGGCAAATATGGTATTATTGCTTTTTCTAACCCTAGATTCTTTTTACAGCTTTCTTCTATCGATTTATCTACCTTCTTATCTAATTTCTTATCTAAATTAAAAGCTTTTACTACACTCATTCCATGAATTGTTTCTAATACACACTCAACTAAATACTCCTGTGCCTTTTGACGTTTAGGTGAATGAATCCTAGTTTTCTTTTCCAATAAAGATGTACTTAAAAGAAAAACTATAATTCCTCCTACTACAATAAGTCCTATTCTCCAATCAAATAAAAAAACAAATAAAGCAAATACTATTGCATTTATAAATCCACCTAAAGTTTGTACTAAAACTCTTGGTGCACAACTTTCAACATCTGTTAAAACAGTAGTAGCTACACCAGTAATATTTCCTAAACTATTTTTATTAAAATACCCCATTGGTACAACTTTTAATTTATTACCAATATGAATTCTTTCATTTGCTACCATAAAATATCCTGCATGAGTTCTTTGTAATATTGAAAAATAACTTGTAATTATCTGTCCTACAACACTTAGTAACATAAATCCAAAAGCTAGCCACGCATTAATATATTGATTATCATTATCAACTAATGCCTTTAAAATAAAATAAAGTGCATTAATTTGTAGTGCTCCAAAAATCGCAAAAAAGAAAGAAACTATATTAGATTTTTTAATTTGAGATTTTTCATTTCCTGCAAATTGCCATATCTTTTTAAAAACATTAATCATCTATGCCACCATCCTTTACACCAATATGTGCTTGCCACATATCTTGATACAATTTAGAAGTTTTAAGTAATTCTTCATGTGTAGCCTTTCCACAAATATTCCCGTTTTCCATCACTATAATTTGATCTGAATCTGTAATTGTAGATAAGCGGTGAGCTATTACAATTAAAGTTTTTCCAACTACAAGTTTTGAAACTGATTTTTGTATTAACGCTTCATTTTCTGGATCTGTATAAGCAGTAGCTTCATCTAAAATAACAATAGGTGCATCTTTAAGCATAGCACGAGCAATTGCAATTCTCTGTCTCTCTCCTCCTGAAAGATGTCCACCAGAACCTCCAACTAAAGTGTCATACCCATTTTCTAATCCACGTATAAATTCATCACAACCTGCATTTTTTGCAGCTTTTTCAATTTCATAGTCTGTAGCCGTTGGGCGTCCCATTCTTATATTTTCCCTAATCGTATCATTAAATAAATAATTATCTTGTGCTACATAAGCAATTTTATCTGCTAATTGAGACTGTGGTATGCTTTTTATATTAAAACCACCAATACTTACTTCTCCTTCAGAAACATCCCAAAATCCAGCAATAAGCTTAGCAATAGTTGATTTTCCACTGCCAGATGGTCCTACAAGAGCTGTTACTGTTCCCGGCTTTATAACAATATTGATATTCTTTACTGCTGCATCTTTACTATCTTCATGATAACAAAAAGTTACATTCTTTAATTTTATTGTTGAATCATTAAGATTAACTGGTAAACTTGGACGAATTAATTCCTCTCCTGACAAAATTGATTCCACTTGATTTATAACTGTACCTACTGTAGCAAGATTATCTATAAAATTAGTAGCTGCAATAAGTGGACCTGCTATGCTCAAAGATAAAATAATAATAGTTATAAAATCTACAGAAGAAAGACTTCCATTATTATAAAAAATAAATCCTATTGGTAATACTGTTAAAAGAGTAGCTGGACATATTGTGGTATATGCTGACATCTCTAACTGACAGCTTTTCATCCAATTATAAAAATATGAAGCATTATTCTTTACTGCATTAGTATACTTTTCATAAGAATTTGCACTTTGATTAAAAGCTTTAATAACTTCAATACCATTTACATATTCTACTACAGCATTATTCATTTTTTTAGCTGTTTCTACTGACTCTGCATATTTAACTGGATAAGTTTTCATCATACTCATCATACACAGTATCCCAATTGGTAACGTAATTAATGAAACAAGAGCCATACGCCAATCTAAAATAAAAAGATAAATAACTATTAAGAGTGGAACAAGTATATTTGAAGTCATTTCTGGCAATAAATGTGCTAAGGTAGTTTCTAATCCCTCAACTCTATCAACAATAATACTTTTAAATTCTCCTGAAGGAGTATCTAATAAATTTCCCATAGGCATTCTAGATAACTTTGATATAAGCTGTTTTCTAATTTTCATTAAAGTAATAAAAGTAGCTCTATGTGAAATACTAGTTGATATACTTGAAAAAATAATCTTTCCTATATAACCTAGCGTTGCAATTCCACACCACTTTAAATAAAACGATAATTCTTTTCCTCCATTAAGCAATTCTATAATCATTTGTATTACAGCAAAATATGGTACAAATCCACTTGCAACACCAATAACAGCAAATATGATAGACTCAACATATTTTGTTTGCTCCGATCCTGCAAATTTTTTAAGAGAACTAAATGTAGTATCCTTCTGCTTTTTTTTCATAAAATCTATACCTCCATTTTTTATTTACTACTTAAAAATATCCTTCCAACCAACTTCAAAAAATCTTTTTAACTGGTTTACATATTTATGTGCACTCTCTCTTGTCATCTTATGTACAACTATTTCGAATATACCAGTATAAAAGGAGCTACTTAACATATGCATAAGTTCTGGTGTTATTCTTTCAGATGAAAGTGCGTCACTTCCTATAGCTTTAATAAATTTTATAGTATATTCCATCTCTATTTCTACTAAATCATGGACAAACATTGAGTATCCTGTTCCTTCTGAGCAACTAATCAATAACGTAAATATATCAAAATTATCATATATATAATCCACAAAATCTTCTATTTTATCTTTAGAATAATTAAATACTTCCTCTTTCTGGATATCATTTGGAAGTTTATGAAAATTTTCTTGTGATAACCAGAACCACTGTTTCAAATATTCAACTACTGGTACAACAATAGCATTAAATAAACCTTTCTTATCTGAAAATCTAGTATATATTGATCCAGTGCTTGTCTTTGCATTTTGAGCAATAGTACGTAAAGAAGCATCTTTAAAACCTTTTTCTAAAAACTCGACTTTAGCACATTCAAGTACTTTTTCATATACACCTTCAATCTGTTTAGCCATATATATCCTCCTAAGCCTATATATTCATAACACTGTTTTAAATATACCTAAATTGATAATAATTGTCAATATCATTTTAAAATTTCATTCCTTATTTTGAATATAATTACTAAATAACAAAGCCTTATTTAATATGTAATAATACGTAAAAAACCCACAAGCAAAGCCTGTGAGCCATAAAATCAAATCCTTATTATACTTTAGTCAAACCTTTTTTATAAAAAGCAAAGATTTATTCTTTCGTTACATTTATATGCCTTATAATTACTTCTAATATAAAAATAAGGATATAGATTTATTCTACATCCTTTTTATAAATCACTTTTCCAACTCTATTAATATGATCTATTAAATCATCATGATTTAAATGAGTATAATCTAATATATCAAAAAAGTATGGCATTGGACTTTCATCTTCTAATAATGAATGAAGTTGTGATAATGTATCAAATGTAATTTTTTCTCCTATAATAGCTAAGTCTACATCAGATCCTGGTTTATAATTTCCCTTTGCTCTAGATCCAAATATAATGGCTTCTTCTATTTCCTGAAAATTACTTATCTTTTCTATTATATATTTTAAATCAAATTCTTTTAATCCAAACTCCATAGTTATTCCTCTAATCTTTTTAATAATTCTTTGATTTCAGGATAATATTGTTTTTTTATTAATTCTTCTGCTTGCTCTGCCACAGACTCATCATAAGTATGCGCCATTAAATTTCTCTTTTATAAAAGTAGGTATTGTAAGATTATCTTACAATACCTAAAACAATTTTCATTACAATGAACATCTTTCTCCCACAAGCTACAAAATGCGGGCTTTCTCGTTAAGTTAAGATGTCTAGGCAAGTTCCAATTCACTAAGCGTTCAATGACAACTTCACAACTGTCTCTGCGTGAGGTGTGTTTGGGAACATATCTTTCACTTGTGTTTGGATTATTTTATAACCTCTTTCAATTAATACTTTAAGGTCTGTTACTAAAGTCTTTGGATTACATGAAACATATATTATTTCTGGTGCATTAAATTTAATTACGTAATCTAAAGCTTTAGGATGGACTCCACTTCTTGGCGGATCTAATATTATTATATCTGGCTTATCTTTTACTGTTTTTATTATTTCCGCTACATCTCCTGCCAAGAATTCGCAGTTATTTAATCCATTTAATTTAGCATTTTCTTTTGCTGCCTCAACAGCTTCTTCTATAAGTTCTATTCCTACAACTTTTTTAGCGTTAGGAGCAACTATTTGACCTATTGTTCCTGTTCCACAGTAAAGATCAAATACAACTTTATTTTCTGAACTTCCCATAAAGTCTCTAACTAATGAATAAAGGCTTTCTGCACCTTTTGTGTTAGTTTGAAAGAATGAGAATGGTGAAATTTTAAAATTAAGTCCTAATAATTTTTCTTGTATATAATCTCTTCCATATAATACATTTACCTTTTCTGGTATTACTGCATCTGAGA
This sequence comes from Clostridium sp. ZBS2, assembly GCF_023845855.1. Lineage (NCBI taxonomy): Bacteria > Bacillati > Bacillota > Clostridia > Eubacteriales > Clostridiaceae > Clostridium > Clostridium sp. ZBS2. The sequence goes on along the minus strand of NZ_JAMQIF010000006.1, from coordinate 137,364 downwards.
ATGAATTATTTTCAGTGTGAAGTATTGATACTAATGTACCCTTATAATCTTGAGATTTTAATAATTCAACATATTCACTTAAATCAAAATCTATTTGAGTAGTTGTAACAAGATTTACTAATATTTCACCTGTATTTTGAGCTTTTCTTATTACAAGATGTCTTAAATATCCTTCTCTTTTCATAACTCTATAATATGGTAAGTCTTGTTTTCCGAAATAATCTGCAGTTAATCTTATTATTCTTCTATAGTCTTCATCAACTATCTTACAATGATCAACTGTCATTATTCCAAAAGATTTACCTCTCATATGCATTCCAATTGAAAGATCTCCGCCTTTTTCTTCATCACCAAATGTGAATTCCATCTTATTTCTATATTCCCATTGCTCTGAACTTCCAAGTACCCCTAAAAACTCTCCAGTAGTTACATCAGCTTCTTTAAATAAATCTTTTATTTCATCTTCTAAAACTTGTAACTGCTTTTCATAAGATAATGTTTGAGATGAGCATCCTCCACAAAATCCAAAATGAGGACATATTGCATCTATTTCATAATCTGCTCTTTCCTCTACACCTGTTAATTTTAATTCAGCGTATTCTTTTCTGTTCTTTTTAACCCTACCAGTTACTACTTGACCTGGATATGTATTTTTAACATATACTGGCTTATCTTCTAAATATCCTATTCCTGTCGATGGGAATTGTGTTTTTTCAATTTTAACTTTTACTTCGCTTCCTCTTTTCATAAACGTTCTCCTATAATTACTTTATATTAATAATTCTTTTTCCTATGCTTTTGCTTGATTTAGTTTTTTCCATTAACGGCATATATAATACATTTACTATAAAATAGAACATAATTAAAATTCCTAATGGCATAGATACCTTATATCCTATAAATTTTATTATAAAATCAAATATAATTAATGATACTCCTGAAAGTGCCATTGTAACTAATTGGTCTATAACACTGGCAAATATTTTTTTTAATAATGATGGTTTTTCTTTATTATCATTACTATTATTTTCATTTGTCTCTCCCATTAATAATTCTTTTGTTTCATTGTTAGTTTCTTCTTTTGCTTTTGTGTCGTTCAATATAGCATCTTCTTTTTCATTAATATTATTTTCTTCTTTACTCAAGGTATTTTCCCCCTTATTAATTATATTAATTATTATTTTCTAAAGTTGGATTTGGATCTTTAAAATTATAAGTTTTTGTGCTTAATTTATATACTATATAATTTTTATTAAATCTTATTTCTTCCTTTAATCCATCTATTGAATTTTCTATAATGCCTTCTCCCTTTTCACTCTTTAACCCGTCTATTATCTGTTTATTTATTTCTGAATAATTTCTACTACTTTGTCCTGTAAATGCAGCTATGTATTTATTGAAAGATGTATTTCCTAAATCAAAGTTTCCTGATTTTATTGCTTCTGCACTGTCAAAGTTTAAACTTAATTTTAATTCTATTTCCCCTGATGATAAATCTTCTCCAAATACCTTCATTCCAAAGTACATGCTTTCTATTTTATTAGGATCTGGTTTTTCATTATCGAAATATATTGAATTAACACTTATAGTGTTTCCATCATTTTCTTTTACTACATCTTCCTTAGAGTATTTCATTCCAAGTTCTTCTGTTACTTTTTCCATTTTAGATAAATAATCTTTAAAATATCCTTTTGTTTTTTCTAAACTATAATCTTCTGCCCACGATCCTTGTAAATTTTCATCTGAATTTTTTGCTTCAGTTACAGCTTTAGCATTATTATTGTCTTCTGCTTTATTACTATCTATACCAATACATCCAATTAATGATGTTGTAATTATTAAACTCATTAGTATAGCACAAATTCTTTTGGACATTAAAAATCCCCCTAGTTTTTATTTTTAATTATATTTATATAAATTTATATTATATTCTTAGATTAATACTACTTATTAGAATACCACAATACAATAAATTATTGTATCATTATTATATTTCAAATATGTGTCAATAGCAAAAATATTATTTAATCTATGTTTTAAATGAACGTTACTATTTTAGTAGAAGGTGTAGTAGTATTGTTATTCTGTTCATTAGCTTTATACTAAGGCTCTGTTTTAGCACAGTGTTGATATATGAATAAGCAAAGTGGGCTGAGTATAAAACAGAGCCTATACTAAAAATCAAAATGCTCTTTAAACAAATCGTTAAACTTCTATTTGATCTTTTAGTTTTTCAAAACTTTTTTCACCAATTCCATCAATATTTTTAATATCTTCTACTGAATTAAATGCTCCTATATTTTCTCTATATTCTATTATTCTTTTTGCTTTTGCTTCACCTATTCCATTAATATTTTTTAATTCTTCAAGTTGTGCACAATTTATATTTATTTTTCCACTGTTATTAGATGTACTCATATTACTTTGTGAATAACTTATGTTGTCTTTTACTTCATTTTTATTATGTATATATATTAATTCATGATTTTTAAGTTTTTGAGCTCTATTTATATTAGATATATCTGCCTCTTCTGTTAATCCACCAGCTATTTCAATAACATCTTTAACTATGCTCTCATCATTCAATTCATATACATCAGGGCTTTTTACTTCACCTTTTATTTCAACTACTATATTTTTATCTTTTAACTTTTCTATTTTTTCATCTTCATGACTATTTTGATTTTCTTCTTCAACAAAAATTGAAGTATTATCGTTTTTTACTAATTTGTTTTTTCCACTTTTAATATATGTAAATAAACATGCTATGAGTATTATAACTAAAATTGCTATTATTCCAATTTTTTTATTAGCTTTATTAATCAATTTGAAAACCTCCTTTAGTTCTTAATATTTCTTAAACTAATATTTACATTTTAGTATAATAATAAGTTTGTTCTTAAATTTATCAACAGAATTTCATCCATTTATTTTAATTATATACATTAAAATACAATTTTATTATCAAAATTCATATTTTTATAGCATAATATATTTTTCTTTGGTAAAATAAAACTGTTGTAATAAAAAATTTTAATATTATGGAGAATGTTATGAAATCACATTTTAAAACACTTATTTTTTTCCTATTTATATTTCTTGTTTCATCCGTTAATGTAATGGCGATGCCAGCGCCTCCTGAAATAAATGCAGAAGGTTCTGTTTTAATGGATGCATCAACTGGAGAAATATTATTTAGTAAAAATCCCGATAAAGTTTTGGAGCCGGCCTCAACTACTAAGGTAATGACTGCTATATTAACTTTGGAAAATTGTGATTTAAATGAAGAGGTTGTAGTTACTGAAGATTTTACAAAGGTTGATGGTACAACTATAGGCCTTTTAAAAGGTAATATTGTTACTGTAAAAGATTTATTACTTGGGCTTCTATTAGAATCTGGGAATGATGCAGCTAACGCTTTAGCTTGCCATGTTTCTTCTTCTATTGATAAGTTTGCAGTGCTTATGAATAAAAAAGCTACTGAAATTGGAGCCGTTAATACCCATTTTAAAAATCCAAGTGGATTACCTGATCCAGAGCATTTAACTACTGCTCATGATTTAGCTCTAATTATGAATGAAGCTATTAAACATGATAAATTTTTAGAACTATGTAAAGTTATGACATATGAAATACCAATAAAAAATGATTCATCTAGAACAATATGGATTAATAATAAAAATCATATGATAAATAAGAATTCAATGTATTATTATCAATATACCATTGCAGGTAAAAATGGCTATACAACTAAATCAAACCATACATATGCAATAGCTGCTGAAAATAATGGACATATTTTAGTAGCATCATATCTTAATGCTCTAGATAAAAATAAAAACTTTGAAGATATGAAAACTGTGTTTAATTATGGATTTAATAATTTTTATTTTTCTAACCTCTATAAAAAAGGACAAGAAATTGATTCTATTAAGTTACATAATGATATAACAGTTCCTCTTATTGCTTCAAAAGATGTAAATTGCGTTGTTCCAAATGAAGATAAAGACAAACTTAATACTTATATTAAATTTGAAGATAAAAATTTAAATAGATCATCTTTTAATGAAGGCGATGTTATATTAAAAGGTACTGTATATTTAAATGATGAAGAGTTATGTACATTAGATTTATGTGCAGGTATTTCTAGAGATTATTCTATAAAAGAAGAAGTTAATTCTTTTATAGATAAAAATCAAAAAAACTTGATTATAGGAGCTAGTGTTTCTGGAGTTGCCTTACTTATTGTGTTAACATTAGCAATAGAATATAAAAAGAAAAAAAATAGAAAAAAAAGATTGTTAGAAATTACAACATCTATACCTAAAATTCAAGATGATCAATTGAAGAAAAGAAGAAGAAGAAGACAGGATTAAATCCTATCTTCTTCTATTTTATTTTTTCTAATAATTCTTTCATGTCATCTGGTAATTCAGCTCTTAATGAAAGTTCTTTTAAAGACCTTGGTGAATCAAAATTCAATCCATAAGCATGAAGTGCTTGACGCTTTATTAAGTTTTCTTCTGCTCCAACTCCATATAGTTCATCACCATATATAGGATGACCTAAATGACTTAAATGAACTCTTATTTGATGTGTTCTACCTGTTTCTAGAAGACATTCAACTAAATCTCCACCTTTAAAACTTTTTATTACTTTATAATGTGTTATACTTCTTTGTCCTCTCTCATCAACAACTCTCATACTTCCATATTCTATACCTTCTGGTTTATAAATAGGCAAGTCTATTGTTCCTTCTTTTTCTTCTAAGTTACCATGAACAATTGCTAAATATCTTTTTTGTAATTTTTCTTTCATATCTTTTGATAATCTACTATGAGAAAATTGATTTTTAGCAATTATAATAAGCCCTGATGTATTCATATCTAGTCTAGAAACTAATCTTACTATACAGTTTTGATTTGTTTCTTGAAAATAATATAATACTCCATTTGCTAATGTACCACTTTGAAAATTTTTGGTTGGGTGAACTATCATAAATGGTTTTTTGTTTATAACTAAAACATCCTCATCTTCATATACTATGTCTAAATCTATTTTTTCTGGATTTATATTTTGACTTTCATTTTTGTTTAAATCAATCTTTATAACATCACCATTTTTAATCATATAATTCATTCTAACCACAGAATTGTTAACATATATCCTTTGATCTTTTGATGCACTTCTTATTAATCTAGTTGATAAATCTAACTTTTCTTTTAAATACTCTCTTATCTTTATCTTACCATCAATATTACTAACTTTATCTTGTAAAATGCTCATCTATTAAAAGTCTCCCTTGATTTTTATTCAAATTTTTTAAAATCTTTACCTAATATTATAACTACATCATAATCTTTGTATTCTGGTTTGTCTGATTTTTTTTCAATTTTATTTATTCCAATACTAGACTTAACTTTACTTGCTATATTCTCATTATTAGTTAAAATTGAACTATCATTTCTCTCTGGAATATTTCCAACATCAACCCTTGTGTATCCAATCTTTGTTAGCTCATCTCTTAAGGTTGCTGCTAATCCAGTTATTTTAGTTCCATTGAATACTTTTATTGTAATATCTGACTTAGAAATATCTTCTGATCCTTTTCCTGTTGATGATAAAGATGTTATTATATCTTTGTTTAAATTTTTATCAAATACAAGGAATGATTCTCCATTTATATCTTTAGGTATACCTTGAGCTATTTTCATATCCATTTTTTCTGAATTAATTCTAATAAACTTTAAACCATATGATATAACTTTAAATGGAGGCATATTAGTATCTATATTATCTCCTAAAGCTTTTATTATACTTGGAATTTTAAAAATAATCATAGGACTTGTACATTTATCTATAACCTTTGATATAAATTTTTGTTGATTTTCTATTCTGTCTAAATCTCCATTTGCAAATCCTGAACCATCATTGTTTTTTCTCCATCTGAAAAATTCTTCTGCTTTTTTACCATCTAATTTAACTACTTCACCTTTTTTAAAATTAATATGAAGATTTTGTCCTTCATCATCATATATCATATTTCTTTCTATCTGCATTTTGACGCCTCCAATAGCATCAATAAATTCTCTAAATGCATTATAATCAATTTTAGCAATATAATTTATGCTTATATTAAGCAATTTTTCTACCTCTGATTTTACTCTTTTTTCTCCACCTATTGCATAAGCTGCATTTATCTTTGAACTTTTGCCATTAACATCTATCAAAGTGTCTCTTGGAATTGAAACAACTTGTAAATTTTTATTCTCAGGATTATAATTCAAAACCATAATTGTATCTGTTCGTTTTATTGCATTATTATTAGGCTGACTAGGATCTCCTATATCCATTCCTAATAATAAAACATTAATAGGCTTATTCATTGATACCTTACTAGGTTCAATCATATCATTCTTGTTTATCTTTCCTAAAAATAAAAATCCAGATCCTATAACTACTATAGTAAATGTTATTACTAATGCTAATATCAATAATACACTTTCTTCTAGTAAATTCTTAATCTTAATATTTTCAAGCTTGTTTTTATTTGATTTATTCGATCTTTTGGATCTTTTTGATCTTTTCACTCTTTTTTTCCCCATGCTTTTCTTCTCACCCCTAATGCAAGTCATTAACCTTAATTACTTAGTCTACTTTATTTATGCATATATAACTATTCTTTTAATAAAAAATAATTTCTTGCTTTTATTGTATTTAAATCAATGATTAAATTTCTATTTAATAAGTCCTTCATACTTTCAGTTAAACCTAATAAAACCCCATCATCTAAATTTTCAAAAGTAGTTTGTCTTATTTTTTCTACTCCTGAAAAATCCCTACCTGGTTCTATCATATCAGCAATATATATTATCTTAGTTAAAATAGACATATTTTCTTTTCCTGTAGTATGCCATCGTACTGCATCTAATATTTCCTCATTATCAATTTTTAACTTATTTCTAGCTTCTATTGGTGCAATTATACTATGCCACAAATTAGAATTTTCTTTTTCTGTGTTTGTTAATTCAATATTATTTTCTTCTATTATTAATTTCATTTTTTCCAAGGATAAATTTTTAGCTACATCATGAGCAAGAGCTGCTATTTCAGCTTTTTCTATTGAAACCCCATTAATTTTAGCTAATTTTTTTGAAGTTTCAACAACTCCTAATGTGTGCTTATATCTATTTTGTTTTAAATTATCTTTAAGATATAACTTCATTTCTTCTATACTTATCAAAATATTATTCCTCCTTATATAAGCTGTTTTCTTCTATTAATTTTATGATAGGTTGAGGAACAAAGAAATCTACTCTTTCTTTATCTTTAATTCTTTTCCTTATATCTGTTGAAGATATTTCTAATCTTTTTAGTGTTAATACAATTATATTTACACTGTACTTTTTTTCTATATATTCTTTTTGTTTAATTAACTTTTTATTACTAAAACCACCTCTAGAAAATACCACTAAATTGCTTAAAGATAATATTTTATCCGCACTTTCCCATGTTTCTATATCCATTAAACAATCTGCTCCAGTAATGAAAAATAATTCTACATCATTGTCCTTAAAATGTTCTAACGTTTCATATGTATAGCTGAATCCTTTTTTTTCTATCTCATAATTTGAAATAGAAAATCCTGAAAAATCTTCTATTGCTTTCTTTACCATATCATATCTTAGCAGTGCATCCGTTACTTTCTTACCTTCTTTATGAGGTGGATTACCTGCTGGCATAAAAATCACATTATTTAAATTTAATTGCTTTTTAGCTTCATAAGCTATATATAAATGTCCATAATGAATAGGATCAAATGTCCCTCCTATTATACCATATCGTTTCATTAAATATTTCCTCCCAGAATTTATTTACAATACATCAAGCTTTATATTTTATTATTTTTCAATTAGAAAAATATATTACACTGATAATATAATAAATTAATTAATTTTGTAAATTCTTCTATATTATTATATCATGAACATAATCTAAATTATAAATTCACAAGAAACCTAAACTAAAAAAGTTGTCTAATCTTAAAAATTATTATACAAAAAAATAAAACCCTTATAACAAAGGGTTTTATTTTTTATCTAATTATTTAGTTGGTATTTCTATTTTAGGTTTATTTTTAGATTTCTTATATAGTACCATCTTATTTCCTATTGCTTGAACGCCTTCGCATCTTAAAGCCTTGCATATTAAATCTGAAGTTTCTCTAGTGTCTAAACCACTATTTTCTAAAACTTTTATTTTAATAAGTTCTCTTTTTTCTAAAGCTTGAGCAACTTGAGTTAAAAAGTTTTCTTCTATCCCATTTTTGCCTACTTGAAATATCGGAGATATATTACTACCTAATCCTCTTAAGTAAGCTCTTTGTTTTCCAGTTAACATTCATTTTCCTCCAAAATTATATTATAATAAGTATTCAAATTCGAAATCATTTAATCTAACAACATCTCCGTCTTCTATACCCATTTCTCTTAATTCATTCATTATGCCTTTATTTCTTAATACTTTATGGAAATATCTTAATGAATCTGCATCATGTATATTTACAGCACTTAATAACCTATCTACAAAAGTTCCTGAAATAACATAAGTATTGTATTCTTCATCTTTTTCAACATCTATAGCATATGTAAATCTCTTTTCTTCTGGTATATACATTTCATCTTCTGATATTTCTAATTCCTTAACAGGAATTTCTTTAAGCATTCTTGCTGCTTCTTTTATTACTTCATCAACACCCTCTCTTGTAGCTGCTGACATCTTATAAACTTTAGCAAATCCAAGTTCTTTAACTTTTCTTTCAAACTCTTCAAAAACTTCATCATCATAAAGTAAATCTGATTTATTTGCTACTACGATTTGTGGTCTATCCCATAGTTTAACTGAATATTTTTTTAGTTCCTCGTTGATCTTAACGAAATCTTCAAAAGGTTCTCTTCCTTCTATTCCAGAAATATCAACTATATGAACTAATAATCTTGTTCTTTCTATGTGCTTTAAGAATTGTATTCCTAATCCTACACCTTCTGCAGCACCTTCTATTATACCTGGGATATCCGCCATAACAAATGGTTCTATACCATCTATTGCTACAACACCTAAGTTAGGCTTTAAAGTAGTAAAATGATAATTTGCTATCTTTGGAGTAGCTTTAGTTGTCATTGATAATAAAGTTGATTTACCTACATTAGGGAATCCTAATAATCCAACATCAGCTAATAATTTTAATTCTAAAACTATTGATAATTCTTCACCTGGCATTCCTGGTTCAGCATAATGTGGTGCTTGCCTAGTTGCGGTAGCAAATTTAGTATTACCTTTACCGCCTCTTCCGCCTCTTGCTAATACAAATTCTTGACCCTTCTTAGATAAGTCTACTATTACTTTATTACTTTCTTCTTCTCTTATTATTGTTCCCATTGGAACTTTTATAATAAGATTTTGACCAGCTCTACCATAACATTTAGATGTTCCGCCATTCTCACCATCTTCTGCAATAAATTTCTTTTTATATTTGAAATCTAATAAAGTAGTTATTCCAGTGTCAACTTGAAGTATTATGTCTCCACCATCTCCACCATCTCCACCATTTGGGCCTCCAAGTGGTACATACTTTTCTCTTCTAAATGAAATGGCTCCATCTCCGCCTTTTCCTGACTTTATGAATACTTTGGCTTTATCTATAAACATGCTATCACCCTTCTTAATTAAATTCTTTTCCTAAATAGAATATCTTTAAACTCAATTATGATTAAATTCTTATTTTACTAATTATTATGTCTTCAAAAATCACACTTTATTATAACACATTAAAAATCCCTTATAATTAATTTAACTAATTATATAATAATTTAATCATAAATAATCTAAAATGATGTTTAATTACCAAAGTTCTATTAATATTTTTCAACTCAATAAAACTATTAATTTATTTTAATGTTATTTTTTTAAAGTAATATCAATATTATATTAATAATTCAATATAACTTAAAAAGCACCCTGTTGGGTGCTTTATTTCAAAAAATAATTATTCAGCTATTGCTTCAACGTCTACTGGGTAAACACTAGCTTTTTTCTTATCTTTACCCACTCTTTCGAATTTAACAACTCCGTCGATTTTTGCGAATAAAGTATCATCTTTACCTCTACCAACGTTGTTTCCTGGGTGAATCTTAGTTCCTCTTTGTCTTACTATAATATTTCCAGCAAGAACAAATTCTCCATCTGTAGATTTAACTCCTAATCTCTTAGATTCAGAGTCTCTACCATTCTTAGAACTACCCACTCCTTTTTTATGAGCGAATAATTGAAGGTTCATAATTAACATAAGGCTACACCTCCTCTTTCAATAAAGTTATATATTCTTTACGTTTCTTACTTCCAAACATTTCATCTAAACTTAAAATTAAACTTTCTAAGCTTTTTTCAAAAGTTTGTAGTAAAACCTGTGCTTGTTCTATCTCTTTTTCGTTAAAATCATTAAGATCTAACTTTAAATATCCATCACTTATTTCATAAGTAGAATTAAGTTTTAATACTTCGTCCAAACCTATAATAACGCTTTGTGATAAGACTGAAACAGAATTACATATCATATCAAATGTCTCGCCAACTAAAGAAACATCATTTCTAAAGTCTCTATCTCCACATAAGGCATGATTGTTTATTACAAATCCAATAATACTACTGTCTTTATAATTAATTCCTACTTTAATCATGATATTAAGCTTCTATCTTTTCGATTACTAACTTAGTATAAGGTTGTCTATGACCATTTTTTCTTCTATAGTCTTTTTTAGCCTTATATTTGAAAACTATAACCTTCTTTTGCTTTCCTTGAGCTAAAACCTTAGCTGTAACTTTAGCACCTTCAACTACTGGTGCACCAACTTTGATACCTTCATCGTTAGCTACTGCTAAAACCTCTGTTAATTCAACTGTAGAATCCACTTCAGCGTTAAGTTTTTCAACGTATATTACGTCTCCTTCTTGAACTCTGTATTGTTTTCCTCCTGTTGCTAATACTGCGTACATTAAAACACCTCCTCATTTAACGGTCTCGCCACTTTTGGTACAAAGATTTAACTTTGTTCATTAAAACCTTACGTGTGCGGTCTACAAAAGCCATTTTATCACATTATTAATTTTTTGTAAATTAAAATTTGCTATTTTGTAGTGTAAATTTATTATATTTTTTGTTTTTTGCTCATTATAATATATTTTTCATCTTATATAGTGTCAAATTGTGTTATTTTGTATTTCTCTAAATTAACTTTTTGACTTTGAAAAATTAAAGGTTCTATCTTAAACCCTTCCATATTTTCAATATAATTTAAATAAATCTCTTTATCAAGACAATCTATTTCTTTTAGAAAATTAAATAGATCACCTTTTATTCTCTCTTTATAAACATTGTCAATTTCAATATAAAAAGAACTTATTGTATTATCTTCTTTTATTCTTAAAATTTCATTTTTTATAAGGTCTTGAATATAAGACAATTTCAAAATTCTTCCATGTCCATTACAAGTCATACAATCTTCTTCCATATACTCATAAATACTTTTCCCTTGTCTTCTTCTTGATATTTGAACTAAGTCTAATTCTGTAAATTTAAATATCTTAGTATTGCCCTTGTCTGATGAAAAACTTTCTTCTAATTCTCTCATAACAATATTTTTTTGAGATTTATCTCTCATATCTATAAAATCTATAACAATTATTCCACTTAGGTTTCTAACTTTTACTTGATTTCCAATTTCTTTTGCTGCTTCTAAATTAGTTTCTAAAATAGTTTTATCAAAACTTCTTCCTTTTATGTTTTTCCCACTATTAACATCAATAACATACATTGCTTCTGTTTTATCAATAACTATATAACCACCACATGGAAGATTGACTTTATTATGTCTTAACTTTAAAAGCTCTTTTTCAAGTCCATAAAAATCAAAGATATTTCTCATACCAGAATACAATTCTAATACTACATTACTTTCACCTTTACTAAAATCTTCAATCTTTTCAAAATCTTCTTTATTATCTGCATATATTTTCACAGGATTCTGTCCAATTGTATTTCTTAAAATTCTAAATAAGCTCAAATCTTCGCCATAAATTTTCTTAACTTCAGTAGAGTACTTTAAACTTTTATTTATATTAAGAAATTCATTATACAGTCTATTAATTTCATTTTTTAAAGTTTCACTGTCTGCATTTATTGCTTCTGTTCTAATTGTTATTCCTACATCATTTAACTCTTGTAAATTTTCTAAGATTTCTTTTTTCTTTTCTTCATCAACTATTCTCTTTGAAAAATGAATTCCTTTGTCATAACAATTTAATACTGCATATTTACCAGGTATACTAACTTTAGTAGTAAGCTTAGCACCTTTATCATTTATTGGCTCTTTTACAACTTCAACAAGTATATCTTCACCTTTTTTTATGCCAGTACTTTTTAGCTCTTCACTATAATATAAATATCCTTCTTTGTTTAATCCTAAGTCTACAAAAATTGAATTAATAGCAGGAAGTATTTTTTTTACTCTTGCCTTATATATTTCTCCTATTATCGGTTCATTTTTATTCTCTTCTACTATACTCTCTACTAACTTTTCATTTTCTCTTATACCAATTCTTAATAAAGATTCTTTTCTTTCAATAAAAATCTCTTTCAATACACTCACATCCTAAATGAATTAGCTTTATTATTAAATATCAACACTGTTTTAAAACATAGTCTATAATTACTATTTATTAAATTCTAATGCTTTATATAATGGTAATAATCTTTCACCTTTTAAGAAATACATTTCTTCTCTTTTTATATCTACAAAAGATTCTGTTTTAACATTAGAAGTTCTTTCTTGTATATATTTAACTACCAATTCAGGTGCTAAATGCTCTCTACTACCTGAATTAATAACCATATTTATAACTAGATAATCATCTTTTATCCAAAATTTAAATTCTCTAATCATTGTTTTTATATCTACTTCTTTTTCACCTTTTTTGCTCTTTTTTATTGTCTTCCACTGGTTTTTATTTAAAAGTTCATTAACTTCATTTTCAAGATTTTCTGTATTTTCATAAGGAACTTTTGCTGTATATCTCGCTGCATCAATTAATGCCATCCCCTGAGGAACTTTCTTTTCCCCCTCTACATATGGAATTTTAGTTGCCTCTTTAAATTTTATTCCACTTGAAGATACTGAATTTAATCTATCTATAATTTCTTTTTCATTCATTTCCTCTGCAAATACTAGATCCATGTATTCTCCATCAGAATACACACCAACAGCTAGTGGTTGAGCTATGGACATAGTCATATGTGGATTAAATCCTTTTGAATACTCCATTGGAAGCTCAGCTCTTCTAATATTTTTTTGTATAGTCCTCATTAAATCCAGATGAGAAATAAATTTTACATTTGCTTCTTTAGTATATTTAATTAAGTATCGCACCTTCGAAACATTCCCCTTCCTTAAAGTTCACATTAACACCACATCCTGTACATCCTTTTCTACAGTTTTGTGTTAATTCTTCTCTTTTAGCTTTTTCATTTTCTATTTCTAAATATTTTCTATTTACTCCAATATTAATGAAGTCCCAAGGTAATATTTCTGAATATTCTCTTTCTCTATATACATAGAATTCTCCATCTACATTACATTCTTCTAGTGATTCCATCCATGCATCATATTTAAAATACTCTGACCATCCATCAAATTTAGCACCTTTTTCAAAAGCTTTTATTAAAACATCACATAATCTTCTGTCGCCTCTAGCAAATAATGATTCCATAAATGATGTTTTTTGCTCATGATAATTATAATTTATAGCTCTAGTTTTTATTGAATCTTTTACAGCATTTATCTTTTTATTTACAATTTCCATTCTTTCCATAGCACTCCATTGGAATGGTGTAAATGGCTTAGGTACCAATATTGAAGTACTCACTGTAACTCTAAGTCCTTTATTTCTAACACCTTTAGGAATTTCATAATATTTTGCAACTATTTTTTCAGCTAATTCTCCAATAGCAGCACAATCCTCTATATTCTCATATGGTAATCCAATCATAAAGTAAAGCTTTAATTTACTCCACCCTGATTGAAATGCACTCTTGGCTGCGTCTAATATTCTTTCTTCAGTTAACCCCTTATTTATTATATCTCTCATTCTTTGAGATCCTGCTTCTGGTGCAAAGGTTAAACCTGTTTTTCTAACTTTTTGAATCTCTTTTATTAAATCAACTGAAAAAGCATCAACTCTTATTGAAGGTAATGCTATTGAAACTTTATTTGGTTCATGTTCTTCCATTAAATCTTTTATTAATTTTTCTATTTCAGAATAATCACAAGTACTTAATGATGATAATGAAATTTCTTGATATCCTGTATTTTTAACTAATGCTCTAGCTTGCTTTACTAAGTCTTCTCTTTTCTTTTCTCTAACTGGCCTATAGATCATTCCTGCTTGGCAGAATCTACATCCATTAGTACATCCTCTAAATGTTTCTAATACTACCCTATCATGCACTACTTCTGTATAAGGAACTATGATGTTCTCTGGAAAATCAACATCTGTATAATTATTTATAATTCTCTTTGTAACAACTTTTGGAACATCATCATATTTAGGTTTAAATTCTTTTATTGTTCCATCTTCCTTATAAGTAACATCATATAATGAAGGTACATAAATACCTTGAATTTTTGATATTTCTCTTAAGAATTCCTTTTTCTTACCCTTACCCTTGTATTTTTTATATACTTCTAAAACGTCATCCATCATTTCTTCGCCTTCACCAATTTCAAAGAAATCTACTATGTCATATAAAGGTTCTGGATTATACGCACAAGGACCACCAGCCATAACTATTGGCTCATCTTCGCCTCTTTTTGATGCTCTAATAGTTATTCCTGACATATCAAGCATATTTAATATATTTGTATAACTCATTTCATATTGTAATGTGAATCCTAATATATCAAATTCACCTAATGAATCTTGAGTTTCTAACGTAAACAATGGAATATTATTTTTTCTTAATTGTTCTTCCATATCTGGCCATGGTGCAAATGTTCTTTCGCAATATGTATCATTTCTTTTATTTATTGTATGATAAAGTATTCTACTTCCTAAATGAGACATTCCAACCTCATAAACATCTGGAAAACAAAATGCAAATCTTATGTCAACTTCTTTTGGTTCTTTAATAACTTGGTTTAATTCTCCACCAGTATATCTACACGGCTTTTCAACCTTAAATAAAATATCATCTGAAATTTTGTTCATTCTAAAAAATTTCCTCCTTAAAAATCATAAAATATGATTGTTCTTTCTATTTCATTCGGACGTTATATTTTTAAACTTTTGTAATCTTCTACATTAAAATAAGAAGTATAACAAGTATACTTCTTATTTTTTGATAACCCTATTCTAACACAATTATAGTATATTTGAAACAGCGTTATTATTGCCAATACTTCATACAATACCTAAATTACATTTTATTATTTTCATATAAATTTTTAATGTTCTTTTTCACATACTCTTCTAAAGTTATATTTCCATACTCCTTTAAAGCTCTTAACAATTCATCTTCATGAATTATTTTAAGTAATTGCATATCATCATCAATAACATAAAATGTATTAAATTTATTTTTATCTACTAATGTTAGTACATTGACTAAGCCCTTTTTATAATATACCGAGATACTTTTATTTTCTATATAATCATACTTTTCTAATTTTCTTGATTTTTTAATCATATCACTCATAATTATATACATTGTCTTCTCTTTCTCTCTAATTGTAGCATATGTCATCAGTATAGCAGCTAAAAATAGACTTATATTTATTTTATGTAAAAATATCATTATAATAAATAATATAAAAAATATGCTAGAAACAATAAAACTAAAAATTCCTGTGATTTTTTTAGATTCCTTATATAAAAACTTTTTTGATAGTAATATTTCATATATTCTTGAACCATCCAATGGATATGCTGGTAAAAGATTAAATATTCCCAAACTCAAGTTAATATCTATACTTTTTTTTATAAAATTAGAATCTACATATTCCTGAATAAAAAATAAAAATACAACCATAAAAATATTAAATGCAGGACCAGATAAATATAAAATAAGCTTTTTCTTTTCTGATAATTCATCAACATCACTTAGTTCTGCATATGTTCCTGATAAATTTAATTTCATATTATAAAATTTACAACCAAACTTCTTAGCAACCAATATATGAATACATTCATGTGCTATAATCCAAAAAAAACTTATAAATAGTGTACTCTTAAAATCTAAGATAGCAAATATTATTAAAATTTCTATAATAAAAATACTATACCATTTTTTCATGTTCAACTCCTACGTCATTGATATTGCATTATACATTTTTCAAATTAGAAAAATCTAAATATTCAGTTGGATCTTGTTCCTTTCCCATATAAATAAACTTAAATATTACTCCTGTTTTTTCAGTATTAGATATTTTATTGCAATCTCCTAAATACTCTCCTTTTTTTATTTCATCCCCTTCTTTAATATCAGAATTTTTAATCATTCCATAGTATGTTTGAATTCCATTACCATGATTTATTAGTATATTTTGTCCTCCATCATCAGTTGCAGCTTTAACAACAGTTCCATCCATACTACAAATAACTTGTTCTCCTTCTTTACCTTCAAGGAAAACCCCTTTAATATCACCTTGCAATTTCATGTACGAAGCCAAAACTGGCAAGCAATAATTATCTTTTATTTTGGCTTTAATGCTAGTCTTTTCAACTTTATTTGTTTTTTCTTTAAGTAAATTCATACAATCTACAGCTTTATCCTTTAAATCAGTACTCTTTATTTTATTAATAACACTAATAACATAAGAATAATTAATATCTTTGCTAAAGTCTTGAGTTAGATATTGTTTTGATAATGTATATATGTCTCTAGTTTTTTGTATTGGCGTAATTTTCAAAGAAAATATTATAGCAAATAATATTACAGAAAATACACATTGAAATAATAACTTGTTAATAAATCTAGGTTTCTTTTTTAAATTTGTATAATCATTAGCATAACTTAATCTTTTATTATAAGGATTAATTGATTTTCTAGTATTGATACCTCTTTTTTGATTCAATATATTCTTGTAGTATCTTTCATATTGACTTCTATAGTTACTCATATTTCCCTCCATTATTAATGATTTAAATTTTATATTAGAGAAATAACTAGAATTAAAGATTATTAATTCTAGTTATTTCTTTAATACTAGGTATAATATAATGCCTTATTAAATTATATTTACGGAAAACGTATATTATGAAATATTTAACTACTAAATAAAAAAAATACTATTATTTTATTACAGTACATGCTTTTTGGTTCTATTTTATTAGGCTATGTTTTAAAACATTGTTGATATTGTAGTATAAAGCTCATGGACAGAGTAATTTACTTTAAGAACTCAAAAAAAGCAGATGATACATTAATATCACCTGCTTCTATATAACCTTCTAACATGAAGATTAATACCCTTTATTAAAATTGTTTAATTATTAAATCTGCTGTACCTAAGTTGGTAACAACCGGTATATTATGTACATTGCATACCCTAAGCAATGCTGATACATCTGGTTCATGTGCTATTAATGCTATTCTCATATATCCCACTCCCTATTCTAAACCATTTAATCTAGCTTTTATCTTTTATCTAAAAATATATTTTCTTTCTTCTCATACCTATATTCAATACTAAAGCTATAGACATAATAGTTGTTAAAAGTGAACTTCCACCATAACTTATTAATGGTAATGTTATTCCTGTTATAGGTAATAATCCAATTGTCATACCTATATTTTGAAATATTGCAAACAAGAAGTATGAAATTATTCCAACACATATAATAGATCCAAAAATATCTTTTGATGTTCTTGCAATAGAAATCATCTTATATATTAAAAATCCATATAAGGTCAATAATACTATAGCTCCAATAAGCCCCCATTGTTCAGCTATTGCTGCAAATATAAAATCTGTTTGAACTTCTGGAACATTCTGAGCTGAATATCCTGTTGTTCCATCAATTTTTAATGATGGCCTACTTCCAAGTATTCCGCCTGATCCTATTCCTATTAATGACTGTGTTAAGTGATATCCAGATGTAGCATCTGCTGCTTCAGGATTTAAAAACGCTGTAAATCTTTGCTTTTGATATGATTGAATAAGTCCTGAATTCCAAACTATAACTATTAATAGTACTAAGCTTAACAACCCACCACCTATTACTTTCATATCAAGTCCTGCTATATAAAATATACCAAGAACTATAAAAAAGCAAACCATAGTCATTCCCATATCAGGTTGAGTTACAATAAATATAACTGGTACCAATGCATAAAAGACAAGTATAAAGAAACTTTTAAGATTATTTATTTCTCCATCCATCTCATCTAACTTTTTAGCCAGCATAAGTATAATTCCTAGTTTTGCAAGTTCAGCTGGTTGTAATTGAAAGCCTCCAACTCTAATCCATCCCCTTGCACCATTAACTACTACTCCAATTCCCGGAATCTTAGCAGCTAAAAGCAGTATTACAGATCCCCAATAAAATATTGGAACATAATTTAATATTATTGTATAATCTATAACAACAAAAAAATACAGTGCAATTATAGATAAAACAAGCCAAAAAAATTGTTGTTTTGCAAAAGCAAAACCATATTCTCCTTTAGTACACATATAAATGTTTAAAATACCATATAGCACTAAAAGCACTGTAGAAATTAATACAGTTTTATCAATTTCTTTTATTAATCTTAAGTCAATTTTGAAGTTTTTAAGCAATTCCTCACCTCGAATATATAGAGATTTATAATAAAATTATATATATATTATCTTATTTTTCTCTATAAAAAGCTATTAATTCAACAAATCATAATAAAATATTAATATTTTATTATAAGCTTTATCTTCTTATACTTTTAATAGGAATACTTGCAATTAATGCAGAAGTATTTTCACCTTCCATATCTTCACTCTTATTTACAGATATTTCAACATCATCTACTTGAATTTCTATATATTTAGATATTACCGCAAGTATTTCTTTTCTTATTTTTTCTAAAGTATCTGTAGGAATTTCCCCTCTATCATGTATAAGTATAAGCTTTAATCTATCCTTTGCAACTTGCTTAGGTGTTGGTCTACTGCTCAACCCCTTAAAAAATCCCATTTAAGACCCTCCTTACTTACGTTTAAATAATCTTTTTAATGATGTAAAGAAACCAGTTGATTCTTGTTGTAAATTCATTATATCAACTTTTTCTCCTGTAATTCTTTTAGCTATATTTCTAAATGCTTGTCCTGAATATGATTGTTCCTCTAATACTATTGGTTCTCCCTTATTAGTAGAAA
Organism: Clostridium sp. ZBS2; assembly: GCF_023845855.1. NCBI lineage: Bacteria > Bacillati > Bacillota > Clostridia > Eubacteriales > Clostridiaceae > Clostridium > Clostridium sp. ZBS2. The sequence goes on along the minus strand of NZ_JAMQIF010000006.1, from coordinate 117,904 downwards.
CAGTTATGTTTTTGTCATCAGGAACAACTCCTAAAAGTTCAACTGATAAAGTTTCTATAATATCACTTATGTCAAGCATATCTCCATTTTTAGTCATTTCATAATTAAGTCTATTTATTATTAACTTATGATCTTCTAGACCTTTAGCATCTAATTTTCCTATAACTCTATCTGCATCTCTAACTGATGTTATTTCTGGATTTACAACAATAACAGCACTATCTGCACCAATAACAGCGTTTTCAAATCCTTGTTCTATTCCCGCTGGTGAGTCTATAATAACATAATCAAATTCTTCCTTTAATTCATTTACTATTCTAAGCATTTCTTGTGGGCTTATATCGTCTTTATCTTTAGTTTGGGCAGTTGGAAGTAAACACATATTTTGAAATCTTTTATCTTTTATAAGTGCTTGTTTTAACCTACATCTTCCCTCTAGTACATCAACTAATGTATATACTATTCTATTTTCTAATCCTAACAATACATCTAAATTTCTAAGTCCTGTATCTCCATCAATAACTACAACTCTTTTACCAAGTGCAGCTAATGCAGTACCTATATTTGCTGTTGTAGTTGTTTTTCCAACTCCACCCTTACCTGAAGTTACTACAATAGATTCTCCCATTTACATTCTCCTCCGATATTATATATATTTATTTGCTAAATATGGTTCAACTATAATGGTTCCGTCCTTCACTTTTGCTATTTCTGGATACTTAGGTTTTTCTAATCCATCTGGTGAAATAGTTATTACATCTGCTATTTTTAATATTTCTGGTTCTAGTAAAAAAGCAGCAATAATAGATTTTTTATTCCCTGTATTCCCTGCATTTACGCTTCCTTTTAGTGATCCTAAAACGATTATATTGCCACCTGCATGAACTTCTGCTCCGCTATTAACATCTCCTATAATTACAATATTACCTGGGTAAGTCAAACATTGACCACTTCTTACAGTACGTCTTATAAATTTAGTTTTTCCTTCATATACCCCATTAAATATTTTCGTTTGTATATTACTTTCTTGCTCTAATTGTTCAAAAATAATTTCGTTTAATTCTATTTCATTTAAAAGAGATTCTTTAAGTTTTTGAATATCATTTTTTTTTATCAAACTTAAATTCACATTAAGAATTAAGGTTGTACCTTTGTAAAAATGCTTACCTTTTGATAACTTTTTTATTAACATATTTAACATGTCTTCAAAGCTCTCGAATTTCTCCATATCAATTGTCGCATTTATACCTTCCCTGTTTCCCTTTATTAAAACACCATCCTTATGCATTGCTACCTCCAATCAAGTGATTATTATTTATGTAAAGCAACAAGATTTAACTATCTAGTTCATCACTTCTTAAACATAGCATTAACTAAAATATTATTACATTAAATAATATTAGCAATGATATATTAGGATAAATTATGTATATATTAAATATAAAATTAATACTCATTTTTGATATTACAACCTAGTTTAAATTATAACATTATTATATTATTTTTGTACATATTAATTTGGCTTTAACACTTAAAACTGCTTGTTAAAAAGTGACTTTTTGAAAGTTTAAAAAACTTCTTATAATTTTCTATTCGTAAATAAAAAAGTTATCTTAAACTTAAATTCGTTTAAGATAACTTTTTATTATTTTTCTATATATTAGTTTTGAGTAACAGTCGCTTCATTTATTTATGGTTTAGTTGTATTAAAAGGATTTTCTAATACATATTTTTTAAATGATTCTGATTGCGATGCATAATTAGTTCCAATTAATTGATCTTTAAAATATGCTTCATAAACAGCTTTAACTGCTGGAGCTATCTCTCCACCATGTCCTCCATCAAATACAACTGCAACTACTGCTATTTTAGGATTATCAGATGGAGCAAAACTTATATATGTTGCATAAGGTGATCTACCTATTTCCTTTTGATTCTCTCTAAAATCTGCAGTACCTGTTTTACCTGCTGTTGGTATAGGGAAATTTCTAAATGTAGCGGAAGCAGTACCACCTTCCGCTTCATTAACACTTGACATACCGTTTCTAACAGCATTTATTGTATCACTTTTCATTTCTACTTTATTTAAAACTTCTGAACCAAATTCTTGAACTACATTTCCATCATTATCAGTAATTTTATCTACTAAATGAAGTTTATATCTAGTTCCACCATTTGCTACAGTTGAAACATATGATGCTAATTGCATAGGTGTATATAAATTTATACCTTGACCTATTGCAGCATATACTATTTGAGCTGGTGACGTTATTTCTGCCGGTTTGTCATTAACTGCAAATCTAGTAATTATTCTAGTAACTGCAGCAACTTGCTCATCTGCATTAAATTTTTTACCTTCACTTTCCCACTTAGCCACGCTTTGTTTATATTTATCTGAATTATCTACTATTGTTTTTACATAAGGTTTTATACTCTTAGAAAACTCATCTTCTGTTTCTTCAATGCCCTTTCCTGGTTCAACTTTTTTTAATCTTTCCTCAACCTTATCTTTTATAGACTTTTTAGCTTCTTTTATTTTTTCAGTATCATCTTCTGAAAATCCTATATCAAACGGAACAAAATTTCTTTCTGCTCCCTTATAATCTCCTTTTTGCAAATAATCTACTAATTCGTATTTAGCATAGTATACTGATTGATTTTTAAATGATTCAAAATTATATGTTTGACCAAAATTTTCTTCTATCTCTATCCCTGTTGTAGCTTTTTCCTTAGAATCAGGTGGAATTCCTAATCCAAATTCCCATGCATATTTTGCTATAGAATTTAATCCTTCAATTCCTTTACCATTTAACATATACATTCTATAAGCAACTTCATAGAAATAATAGTTACAAGATACCTGTATTGCCTTAGCCACATCTGTAGGTCCATGAGTAGCACCACTAGTCTGATAAATTAAACATTTTGGGTCAAATGCCGGTCCAAATGTTTCAGGATGCTCTTTAAATACCCCCATATCCACTATTGTTTCACTTGGAGTAACTGCTCCTTCTTCAAGAGCAGCAATTGATGTTAATACTTTAAATGTTGATCCTGGCGGGATTTTTCCCATTGTTGCATAATTATAAAATGGTTTTGGATATAAATCATTAACATCTTCTCTATACCCATTCGCATCTTCTGGAAATAATTGATTAACACTTTTACTTAATCCCTTATTTTGTATTAATTGATTTGCAAAAGCTTCATAATCTGGTGAAAAATATTCTTTGGTTTCTTCTTCACTTACCGTTCCTGGTATTGTAAATACATTAGGATTATAGTTTGGATAACTAACTAAAGATAAAATCTTACCACTATTGACATCTACTGCAATTAAAGCACCTCTTGTTGCATTAGAATATCTTGATCCATCACTATCATAGTCATTCTCTCTTATATTCTTTATACCATCTGCAAAAGCATGCTCTGCTGCATATTGAATTTCACTATCTATTGTAAGATGAACATCATTTCCTGGATAAGATTGAAGCTTAAACAGTTCTTCTGTAACTCTACCTTGAGAATTTACCTTTACTGTTTTTCCACCTTTAACACCCTTTAATTGTTCCTCAAATGCTGACTCTATACCAGATTTACCTATTAAATCTGATGATACATCATATCCTCTTAATTCATACTTATCACTTTGTGAACTATCAATAGATGACACATAACCTAAAGCCGAAGATGCTAATTCTTGATTAGGATAATATCTTACAGGCTCTAAATTAACATCTATTCCTGGCAATGAACTAAGCTTTTGATAAACTATAAAAGCAGTATCTTTTTTTATATTACTTGCTATTGTTACAGCTTTATAACCTTTAAAACTTTGCATTTTTATAGCATCTTTTATTACAATAAAGTTTCTAATATCCCTTAATGAATATCCATTTTGTAATAATATATCTGTTATTTCTTTTCCGCTCATTTTACTATATGCTGCACTTTGTTCCTTATTAGGACTCGGATCAACACACTTAATTAAATTATAAGCCTTGACTAAATAATAAAAAGTATCTTCTGGACTTATCTTAACTAATTCTTCATTTATTTTTTGATTTTGATTGTCATCAAGTTCTTCTACATCCTTGAAAAGAGTTTTGTGAAGTTCATCATTTAAACCTCTATCTCTTTTAAACCTAATTTCTTCATATTTTCTTGATTCTGCATCTGATGTTTTATACTCGAAGTAAATTTCATTATTATCATTTAATTTTAAATTTAAAGTATCTTGAAATTTTTCTCCATTTTCTTCTAATACTTTAAAAAGTTCTTTCATAGTTGAATAAAACACTTTATCTGCATCTGTAGTTTTAGTATATGTAAGAGTATATGTTTGTATATTAGTAGCTAATAAATTACCACTTTGATCATATATCTTTCCTCTTGGTGCTTTTTCCGATACGAATCTTGTCGAATTGGCATTAGCTCTTTCTTTATAATTATCATAATTTAACACTTGAAGATATATAAGCTTTATAGTAATAGCTCCAAAGATAATAAACATTATTATACTCAAAATAGTATACCTTGAAATTTTCTTTTTCTTTGTTGGCTTATTTACTATCATTTAAACCTCCATGGTCTTTTTTTATATTCCTCATCTGGAATTTTCATAATTAGCTTATATACAAAAAACATAATTATAGAATTGTATAATGCCATTCCTATACCTTTGAATAGTTCCATATCTATTCTTAAAAAATAGCATATTATAAATATTCCCATATATTTAAAAACAGTTATTAAAAACATAGAAATTATGGGAATTAACTTTTTAGTTTTAAATATATTTTCACCAATTATACTTGCAAAAAGACATAATAATAAATTTAATATAGAATTTATTCCAAAAACATTAAAGAAAAATAAATCCTGTAGTATTCCACTTACCGATCCTATAAAGACTGCCTTTTCTCTTCCATATACAAGTGAGTATGCAATAGCAAAAGTAAGTAATATGCTTGGATATACCCCATGTATAGAAAAGAACGGAATTAAAGAATTATCCAATATAGCTAATCCTATAGATATTAAAATAACTATTAATTTTTCCATACTAAAACCCCTAATATTTTATTTCTCTTGTGTCTTTAGGAGATACAATAAATAATTCTTCTAGCTTATTAAAATCTACATAAGGTTTTACAACAGCACTCTTCATAACTTTTATCTTATCTTCGTCAACATGAGTAACTTCCCCTATTTTAATTTCTTTAGGATAAATCAGTCCAACACCTGATGTAATTATTACATCACCCTCTTTTACTTCTGAATCAATTGGTAAATTGTATACCTTAGCTAAATTTCTATTTTTATTATCTTTATATCCTTTTAAGTATCCAGTTGATTCTCTAGTACTTTCAACCATAACGCTTACAGCTATGTTTTCATTGATCAATGATTGAACTATACTCCAGTTACTTCCTACTGATGTTACTTGACCTACAAGACCTTGTGCAGCCATAACAACCATACCTTTTTTTATACCTTCATTTTCGCCCTTATTAACTATATATCCATCTAAAAAATTTCCACCGCTATATCCGATTATATCGCATCCTATATAATTGTAATTGTTATTTTGCTCTGCAAAATTTACAATTGATCTTAATCTTTTATTCTCTTCTTCTAAATCTGAATATTGTATAAGTTTACTTTTAAGTTCTTCATTTTCTACTGTTAGCTTTTTACTTTGATCTTTAACTTCTGAAAAATTTAAAAAGAAATCTAAAGTTTCTTTCACTCTGTTTGTAGCCTTATAAATAAGCGTTTGAGCTGGTTTCAACGCATTACTAGCACCATTTTCAATAACAGTTTTATTCTCTCTCTTGACTGTATAAACTATAAGTCCTAAAAATGTAACTGACAGCACTATAATAGTTACTGCCAGTTTGTTTTTAAGAAATTTCATTTACTAACCTCTTTGATCTTTGCTTATCTTATCAAAATCTTCTAGAGCTTTACCAGCGCCTAAAACTACACAATCAAGAGGTGCCTCTGCTATATGTACAGGCATATTTGTTTCTTCATTTATTAAAATATCCAAGCCTTTTAATAAAGCTCCCCCACCAGCTAACATGATTCCTTTATCCATAATATCTGCTGCTAATTCTGGTGGTGTTTTTTCTAGTGTTGTTTTAATTGCTTCAATAATAGCACATACTGGCTCTCTTAAAGCTTCTCTTATTTGAGATTCTGTAATTTCTATTACTTTAGGTAAACCACTTATCATGTCTCTACCTTTTATTTCCATAGTTCTATCATCATTATTAAATTCAACTACTTCACTTACTTTATCACTTTCTTCATCAGATTCACTTGCAGCTTCAACATTTACTGAATTATTAAGCTTTTTACTTACGTGAGCTGAACCTATCTCCATTTTAACTTGTTCTGATGTTCTTTCACCAATCATTAAATTAAATTCTTTCTTAATATAAGAAATTATTGCTTGATCTAATTCATCTCCAGCAACTCTTAATGATCTGCTTGTTACTATACCACCTAATGATATAATAGCGACTTCAGTTGTTCCTCCACCAATATCTACTATCATACTACCTGTTGGTTCACTAACTGGTAATCCTGCGCCGATAGCTGCTGCCATTGGTTCTTCCATTAATATAACGTCTCTTGCACCCGCTAATTTAGTAGCTTCTTCGATTGCTCTTTTTTCTACCTCTGTAATTCCTGATGGATAACAAACTATTATTCTTGGGCTCTTAAATGCATTTTTAGTAGAAACTTTTTCTATTAATTTCTTTAGCATTGTTTGAGCTACATCAAAGTCTGCAATTACTCCATCTCTTAAAGGTCTTATTGCAACTATATTTCCTGGTGTTCTTCCTATCATAAGTTTAGCTTCTGAACCTACTGCTAGTGGTTTTCTAGTTATATTGTTCATTGCTACAACAGAAGGTTCTCTTAAAACTATTCCTTTTCCTTTTGCAAATACTAAAGTGTTTGCTGTTCCTAAATCTATTCCCATATCTTTTCCAGATCCAAAAAATGCCATTGTATTTTTCCCCTTTCAATTTTCAATTATACAAATCCTTTTTCTTTTAAGCTTATAAAATTATTTTTCCCAATTATTATATGATCAAGCAATTCAATCCCCATGATTTCACCACACTCTTTTATTCTAAGAGTTATATTTTTATCTTCCTTGCTGGGTGTGGGGTCTCCTGAGGGATGATTATGAGCTATTATTATTTTTGCACTACTTTTATTTATTGCTTCCTTAAAGATTTCTCTTGGATGGACGATAGATGTATTAAGACTACCTTTGAATACATCTTTTGTGCCAATAACAATATTTTTAGTATTTAAAAATATTACCTTTAATATTTCTTGCTTTAATAAACTCATTTCTCCATTAATTAATGTCGCTAAATCATTAGGACACATAATTTTTACATCTCTATCTACTGATTTAAATGTTCTAAATCTTTTAAAAAGTTCAGCTAAAGCTAGTATTTGAGAAGCTTTGCCTTCTTTTATTCCCTTTATTGATGTTATATCATCTAAACTTGCTTCTAAAATTCCATCTAACCCTTGAAATTCTGATAATAACCTATTGCTAAGTTGAAGCACATTTTCACCTTTAGTACCGGTTCTAAGTATTATTGCTAATAATTCAGAATTATTTAAAGTATCCGCTCCATACGATAATAACTTCTCTTTAGGTCTTTCACTTTTAGGTATATCCTTAATTTTAAGACTATTTTCCATAAATACTCTCCTCTTAATATTTTGGATACCCCATCCCTTAATACTATATAGCTTCTTCAAGCATAGTTTTCAATTTATTTAAAGGAAGTCCTACAACATTATAGTAACATCCTCTAATTTCTTTAACAAAAATTCCACCTATACCCTGTATTCCATAGGCTCCTGCCTTATCTAAAGGTTCCTTGGTTTTTATGTATTTTCTAATCTCATCGTCATTCATCTTTGAAAAAACAACCTCTGTAGCAACGCTATCTTTTAATACTAAATCTTTTTTAGTGTTAATAACTACTACTCCTGAATATACCTTATGGCTTCTTCCTTGAAGTAATTTAATCATATTGAATGCATCTTCTTCATCTTTAGGTTTTCCAAGTATCTTATCATCTAATGTAACTATAGTATCTGCTGATATTATTATAGCATCTTCTTTTATCTTATCTTTAATGCTCATTGCTTTTCCTAATGCTATACTTTGAACATACTCATCAACTGAGTTTTCAAAAATCACTTTTTCTTCATCAAAATCACTAACCATTATATCAAAATCATCACATAATCTAATTAGTAATTCTTGTCTTCTTTGTGATGCAGATGCCAATATTACTTTCATATAATCACATCCCTTTAATAACTATCATCAAATAAATATCTCTTATTTATAATAATTATAGACATATTACATATTTTTAATAATTAAAATATATAAGGTGTAGTAATTGTGACGACTTACTACAGTCACTTACTACACCAATATAGTTTATCATTTAACTAGTTCTTAAACAAGTACGTTAAAGCAACTTGTAACACTTTTATAAAAATTTAATTTTATTGTAATAATTATTCTATTGCATATTTTTTAATCTTTCATAAAAGTATTTTAAGTATTCATTTACATTATTTTTATTTAATTCATCTGGTAAATTATTTATATAATCACTGATTTCTTTTAAACTATTATTTGTATCCAAGTTCTCTTTTTTTGTAATATTTAAACACCAAGTTTTATAATCAGATGTTTTTACACTTTTTACATTTTCATCTTCTAATGTGCTATTTATCTTTAAAAATGCATTTATAAGTTCTGCAACTTTATTTTGTTCTAAATTTTCTTTAGATATACTAAATTTAATTTTCACAGCATTTATTCCTTGAGATATTAAATTTTCCAATTGTTTTTCACCATCTTTTTTAGAATACAATCCTATAACAACTCTATAATGACCTTCTTCTTCAATAATGTAAGAATTATATTTAGAAGGTATTGTTCTCATTGCTGCATCTGCATTGTCTTTGTTGGAATAATATCCAAATTGTAGTGCTATAAACTCTTGATCTGAAACAACATTTTCTTGTTGATTGAATGAACTAATATCTAATTTCCCCTTAAATATGAATTTACTAAAATACATTCCCATTAAAATTGATAATAAAGCTATTATTAATATTATAAATATAAGTTTCATCTTTCCATGTTTTTTATATTCATATCTAGTATACTTCATAAAATACCTCCTAAAATTAAATTATGTAAAATATATTAATTATATTTGTAATAATATATTTATTGTTAACTTTACATTTATATGAATTATGTTAGGTATTTTATTTTATAAATTTTACTTACGATATCTTATTTAATATAAGTAAATCTGATGTTTCATATTTACTATCTTCAAAAAAGTTTTTTGCAATTCTTAATTTATTGAATCCAGAGTTATTCCAAAACTTAACTGCCCTATTATTTTTTGAATTTACACCAACTTTGAAACACTCTATACAATATTTACTCTTAAAATATTGCAAAATTTCTATTAACATATTTTTTCCAAGCCCTTTGTTTCTAAATCTTGAATCTATTAAATATAGCCATATGAATAGCTCTGATTTTTCTTGTAACTCTAATCTGCCTTTAAACACACCATAAATCTCATTATCTTTTTCTATTTTTAAAAATAGTTCTTCTTCTGTTAAATAATATTCTAAAAATCTTCTGAAAAATAATTGTTGGTCTAAAGAAAATAAATCAACACTGAATTTGTCATTTAAAATTATCCATTTATTTAATCTATCTATGTCACTCTTTTTTACACTAGTTATTTCAAAATCTTCATAATAAAACTCAACATCTACCAATACATATATCCCCTCTTTCAATTAGTTCTAGATATTAATTACTTATTAAGTAATAATTCTTTATTAATCCATATTTATCCTTTATTAAATATAAATATTTGTTACGTTATTTGAAATGATAATTTATTTTTAAATTTGGCTCTATTTTAAATCTATGTTGATATACATGATAGATAAATATTGTATATTAATTTTTTTGAACTTACTTAGCCATTGTACCTGAGTTTAGCTTCTTTTAGTTTTAACAAAAATAAGGTATATAATAAAATTTTATAATCTTATTACATACCTCTAATATATAAATTTAAAATCAAATTTATAATATATTATTATCTTATTTCTTTTAATACCTCTAATAAATAACTCCATACTCTTTCTACAGAAGAAATACTCATATGTTCATTTGGAGTATGTGCATCAAATATATCTGGTCCAAAACTTATCATATCTAAGTCTCCTAATTTTTCTTTAAATAATCCACATTCTACACCAGCATGAATTGCCACAACTTCTGCTTCTTCATTATACATTTCTTTGTAAACATCTTTACAAATTTCTCTTATCTTAGATTCTTCTTTATATTGCCACTCTGGGTATCCAGCTGTATTAGACACAGTTCCGCCTAAAATTTCAGTTAAACATTTTATTCTTAAAACTATTTCTCCTCTTAAAGAAAATACAGAACTTCTAACTGCACTATCATATTCTACATGATCTTCTTTTGTTGTAAGAACTCCTATGTTAGTTGAACTTTCAGTTAAACCTTCAATATCAGAACTTACTGTATTTATTCCATTAGGATATAAGTATAAAAGATTTATTACATTTTCTGTACTTTTCTTTGAAAATACTTTTTCTATATTTTCTTTTAATTCTTCTATTTCTAATTGAATATTAGGATCTTTAACTCTAAATTCATTTTTAAACTCATCTCTTAATGTAGATATTATATTTAAAAATTCTTTTTCCTTATCAGCATCTATTAATAATTCTGCAATTGCTTCTCTTGGTATAGCATTATTCTTAGATCCACCGTTTAATGATACTAAATTCAACTCCATTTGGTTAAGTATATTTTTTAATACTCTTCCTATAAGTTTATTAGAATTTCCTCTTCCCAAATGTATATCAGATCCTGAATGTCCTCCACTCAAACCCTTTATTACAACTTTGAAAGCTTTTTTGCCTTCTTTAATATTTTCCCATTGTACATCTAAAGTAGATTTTGTTCTTATCCCTCCAGCACAACTTACTAATAATTTACCTTCTTCTTCAGAATCTAAATTTATTACTATTTTTCCATCTAAGCATCCTGACTTTAAAGCCATAGCTCCACTCATACCTGCTTCTTCATCACTTGTAAGTAAAACTTCTATTGCTGGATGTTCTAATGTATTATCTTCTAATATTGCCATTGCATATGCTACTGCAATACCATCATCAGCGCCAAGTGTTGTACCACTAGCATAAATAAAACCATCTTTTTCTACTAATTCTATAGGATCTTTAGTAAAATCATGCACTTTTTCGTTATTTTTTTCACAGACCATATCCATATGACCTTGTATTATTACCTTAGGAGATTTTTCATATCCTGGTGATGCTGGCTTTTTTATAATTATATTTAAGGCATCATCTTGAATTGCTTCTAATCCTAGGTCTTTCCCGAAATTAAATAAATAATCGCTTATTTCCTTCTCATTCCCTGAACCTCTAGGTATCCTAGATATTTCATTAAAGTAATAAAAAACTTTTTCACAATTAATTTGTTGAAATTTTCTCATAATTATTCTTTCCTTCCTAAATATGTGATAAAATTAACATATGTACTAATTAAGCTTAGTATTAAAATTAAATAAATTGTATTATTTATTAATTTTATCATAAAACTAAATTAATATTATAGAATTTAGCTAATTTTATTATTGAGCTTTAATATTACATAAATACAAAAAGGTATTAAAATTTATAGGAGAGGTGTTTATATGCAAAAAACTAAAATGATTTTTACTATTGGACCTGCAAGTGATAATGAGGAGACTATTAGAAAATTTATAGGAATCGGAATGAATGCTGCAAGATTAAATTTTTCGCATGGTACTTATGAATCACACAGAGAGAAGATAGAATTAATTAAAAAAGTAAGAGAAGATATGGGAACTCCTACTGCAATAGTCTTAGACATAAAAGGACCTAAGATAAGAACACATAACTTTGTAAATGATGGCGTAGAATTAAAAACTGGTCAAGAATTCTGTTTTATATGCGGAGATGAACTTCTTGGTGATGAAGAAAGATGTTCTATTACTTATGAAGAACTTTATAAAGACATACAAATTGGCGGAGAAATTCTTGTTGATGATGGTCTTTTAAGATTCAAAGTTATTTCTGTTGAAGGTAAATCTATTAGATGTGCTGTAACTGTTGGTGGAATGATTAAAAATCACAAAGGTGTTAATGTTCCTAATGTAATAATAAGACTACCTTCAGTAACAGAAAAAGATATAGCTGATATAAAGTTCGGTTGTGAAATGGGTGTAGACTTTATTGCAGCATCTTTTATAAGAAAAGCTAGTGATGTAGCTGATGTAAAGAAAATACTTTCTGAAAACAATGGAAAACATATTAAAGTAATAGCTAAAATTGAAAATCAAGAAGGCGTAGATAACATAGACTCTATAATAGAGCAAACTGATGCAGTAATGGTAGCTAGAGGAGATATGGGAGTTGAAATTCCAATTCAAAAAGTTCCTATAATTCAAAAAATGATAATTAGAAAATGTAATGATGCAGGAAAATTCGTTGTAACAGCAACTCAAATGCTTGATTCAATGATTAGAAACTCTTTACCAACTAGAGCTGAAGCAAGTGATATTTGTAATGCTATATTTGATGGAACTGATGCTATCATGTTAAGTGGTGAAAGTGCTTCTGGAAATTTCCCAATTGAAGCTGCTACAACAATGTCTGAAATTGCACAGGAAGCAGAAGCTCATTTAGATTATGCTCACTTAACAGCAAGATTAAGAGAACCATCTCTTACTGATTATGCTGGTGCAATAAGTTATACAGCTTGTAGAACTTCAAATTTATTAAATGCAGCTGCAATAGTAGCTGCTACTAAAAGTGGTGCTACAGCTACTATGATTTCAAGATATAGACCAAAATCTCCTGTTATAGCAATAACTCCTTACGAACAAGTAAGAAGAAGTTTAGCTTTAACTTTTGGTGTATTACCAATGCTTTGCGAAATGTATAATACTACTGATGAAATCTTAGTGGAAGCTAGAAGATCAGTGTTTGAATTAAATTTTGCTTTACCAGGTGATGATATTGTAGTTGCTGCTGGAATGCCAACAACTCAAACTGGTGGAACAAATATGTTAAAAATAGAGAAATTATAATATTTATTTTAAAATTTAAAATACTTTAAAACTCAAATAAGCTGTTTCAACATACAATATTCCTTGTATGTGAAACAGCTTATTTAAATCTATGTATTAATATATGTATAAGCAAAGTAGACTGAGTAATTGAACTTAGGAATACTAAAATAACTATAGTCCCATTTTAGCTTGCTCCCAANNTGAGACAAGCAGTAAATGTGACAATATTTATTAAGTATTCTCAAAATCCAATTACAATGCTACTTTGCCTATTACATATATGAATACACATTTAAAACATAGCCTTACTATTTTTTTAACTATTCATGTGTACAATATATAAATTTTCATGTATCATACATAATAATATTATTCAAATTTAAAATCCTTAAATAATTCTCCTAATGATACTCCATCTTCTTCATCTACATATTGTAAATATTCTTTACTAGTTTCTACTGCATCTTTTATACTTAAAGATAATCTCTTACCTTCCTTGTTAAAGTCTAATACCTTAACTTTTACCTTTTGATTTAATTCCAATACGTCAGATGGTTTAGCAATATTTTCATCAGTTATTTCTGAAATATGAACTAATCCTTCTATTCCTTCAAATATTTCAACAAACGCTCCAAATGAAGCAAATTTTACAACTTTACCTTCAAATATCATTCCTGACTTAATTTCATTTGTATGTAAAGTCCAAGGTTCTTTATTTATATCTTTTAATACTAAAGATAATTTTTGTTTTTCTACATCAACAGAACCTATATATACTTCAACTTTGTCATTTTCCTTTACTACTTCTTCTGGCCTATTTACTCTATTCCAAGATAAATCTGATATATGAACTAATCCTTCTACTCCACCAATATCAACAAAAGCACCATATTTAACTAACTTCTTAACTACTCCTGTTCTTTTTTCTCCTTCTTTTAAAGAATTCCATATAACTTTTCTATTCTTTTCATATTCTTCATTTTCAATTGCTTTTCTTGATGCAACTATTTTGTTATTTCTAAAGTCTAGTTCTATTATTCTAACTTCTAATTCTGTATTCTTTAATGTACTTAAATCTATCATACTTCTTGATGCTAATGAAGCTGGGATAAATACTCTTATATTACCATAATAAGAAATAAGTCCACCTTTAATTTCATCTTTTACATATACTTTAACATTTTTTTCTTCCTTAAAAGCTTTTTGTAATTGTTCTTTTTCTTTAATAACTAATGCCTTTATAAGTGATAGCTTAACATAGCCTTCACCATCGTTTGGAGATATAACGTATACATCTATTTCGTCATCAACTTTAAGTACATCCATAGGATTTTTATCATCTATTGATACTTCTTCTTTAGCTATTAATCCATCAAATGCATAATTTATATTTACTACTACTTCCTTTTCATTAACTTCTAAAACTTTTCCTTTTAGTATTTGACCTTTATTTATTCTTTTCACATCATATTCTTCTAAAAAACTTTTCATAGTATTATCTGACATTTAACCACTTCCTTAATATTATTTAGCTATCCTTTTAATACTTGTTAATATTTAATGTATAGCCAATCACTTAAAACATCTAATAAACTAGAGCTTAATTAATATAATTTTAATCTATTAATCTAATTTATACAAGAATTCACCCATTTTAATTATGTGTTTATATATTCAATAAGTGAAGTGGCATTATAATTTTTGATTTTACTCTTAAATTTTAAAGAGTTATAATATAACTCTTTAAAAGCTTTTATTTATCATTAAATATTAGATATATAGAGATATAAAGAGTTAATTGATTTTATTTTTCTCTACTTAACATTTTTAGTTGTTTTTCCATATTGTGTAGTCTAGATATTTTATCTATAATAAAGCTATAATCTTTTAGGGGGTGCTCACTATTTTTAAGATTAAGAAAAAACATATATTTACTATATTATTAGTTTTTTTATTTAGCATTTCCAGTTTGCCATTAGAACTTATATCTAATGTAAACCATAATACTAATAATAATTTAATTGCTTACGCAGATAGTAATATAGATGCCAGTATATTGAGCTCAACAAGCACTAACTTGTTAGCTAAGTCTGGTGGTAAGAGTTCCAGTGGATCTAGATCAACCAGTAAGAGTTCTAGTAGTTCAAAATCTAGCAGTAAAAGTTCCGGAAGCTCTAGCGGATTTAAATCAGGAAATTTTAACAGTTCTTCAAGTAAATCTTCTAGTGAAAGTAACAAAAATACCACTGATAAGAGTGCTGAAGGATTTAAATCAGGAAGTTTTTCTGACACAAAAAATAATAGTAATACAAATTCTTCAAACATAGATAAAACAACTAATGATTCCAATGAAACTAGCAGTGGTGCTTCAAAAGGATTTAGCAGTGGATCATATTCTTCTACTAATAATCCAAATGATTCAAATTCATCCAGCACAAATAGTAGTACGCAGAAGGATGAATCAAAAACATATATACCATCATCAAGTTCAGGGGGACTTGGCTGGTATGGAGGTTCTAGATTTTTTAGACCTATGTATTTTGGATCACCTTCAAGCTTAATAATTAATGCTTTAGTATTAGCACTAATGTTCTTTGTAATTTTAATGTTAATAAAACTTTATTTAAGAAGAAAAAGATAATAATAGATAATAATAAAAAATATTTAGGAGGCATTTTTATGGGAGTTTTTTCAAGAATATCAAATATGTTTAAGGCAAAGGTAAATAATACTTTAGATGAAATGGAAAATCCAATAGAATTATTAGATCAAAAATTAAGAGAAATGGAAGAACAACTTAGTAAAGCTAAATTAAATTCTGCACAAATCTTAGGAAATGTTCATGAAATAGAAAAGAACATGAATGATGCAAAGAAACAATCTGAAGATTTTGAATCAAAAGTAAAACTTGCTTTATCTAAAGGTGATGAAGAGTTAGCTAAAAAAGCTTTATCTAGAAAAATGGAAATTGATAAAAAATATGATTCTTTAAAATTAAGCTATGATAATTCTAAGGTTCAAGCTGATGCATTAAAGAAAAGCTTAAAGGAATTAGAAGAAGAAATAACTAAAACTAGAAACTATAGAGATGAAGCTGCTGCTAGGTATTCTAACGCTCAAGCTTCAGAAAAAATAAATGAAGTATTAGCTAATGTACAAACTAAAAATAATTCAATACAAATTGATAATATAGAAAGAAAAATTCAAAGAACCGAATCTCGTGCAAAAGGTTTAAGTGAATTAAAAGATTTAGATGATTTTGATAGCCAATTTGAAAAATTAAATGAGGTTGATTTAGACCTTGAATTAGAAAAATATAAAGATAATAAATAGGTGATTTCATATGAGTAAAGATTTAGATTTTATTAATGATGAGAAGAAGTACTGGGGAAAAATTTATACTGATATAGCTTATTCTATAAGTGAAAATGCATCATTTCTCTCTAAAGAAAAATTAAAAAACAGAAAATATTATGTTAAATCTTCTGTATTAAAAGATTATATTAAACTTTTAGATTCTACTGAATTAGATTGTAAAAAAGGTGGATTATTTAAATTATTTAAATCCAATAGTGCTTTAGATAAAGTAAGCAACTTTAAAACTGAAAACAGACAATCATTCAAAGAATTGGAGAATTGCAGTAAATGTACTTGTTTAAATTGTACTTTTGATTGTAAATTTAAATCATGCACAAGCTGTAGATTTGGATCTTATATTAAATCATGTGATAAAGAAAAGATTAATGTTAGAAAACATGATAACTTCATTATTGATTTAACAAATAATGATAGTGGTAATTCATCTAAATATAAAGTTTTAGCTACACTTGAAAATTGTATTAATGAAAATCAATATATAATACTAGAAAACATATCTTCATCTAATGATAAATTAGTATTATACTACTATCCCGAAATAAGAGGAGATTCTTATGGAGAGATTACTGATGTAGATGAATTTGATTTTATAGTTGAAACTTATCAAAACGCTGATTATTAAAGATGTAATTTTAGTAGACTATGTTTTAGTATAGTGTTGATATATACATAAG
>NZ_JAMQIF010000006.1:0-100520 GCF_023845855.1 Clostridium sp. ZBS2 | reverse complement strand
ACAAGCAGTAAATGTGACAATACTCATTAAGTATTCCAAAAGCCCAATTACAATGCCACTTTGCCTATTGTATATATCAACATATATTTAAAACATAGTCAATTATTAGAACAATAAAGCTGTATTGAATTAATTTCAATACAGCTTTATCATTTATACTATTTCTTTTTTATTTTTTATTTCATTGTTTTTCTTTATTTCGTTAAAGCAATAATTTATTATATCACTTCTCTTTATTATTCCTATAAATATTCCATCATCATCAACTACTGAGACAAAATTCTGACTTATAGCTAATGATATTAAGTTCTCTATATCAGCATTAATAGAAACAGATTTATGAGATATTCTTCGGCTTATATCACTTACATTTACACATTCAGTATTCTTAAAATTTAGGTCAGGAGTATTCTTTAATTTCCATAATAAATCTCCTTCTGTTAATGTTCCAACATACTTTCCTTCTTTATCAATAAGTGGAATAGCTGTGTATCCGTATCGCTCCATCTTCTCCATAACTTGTCTCATTGTTGCATCTTCGCTTTCATATACGACTTCATTTTTTGGAGTAAGAAAAAATGCTATATTCATAACAAAATCCTCTCTTGTACTAATATTATTTACTCTTGTATACTTATATTTTAACATATTTTTATAAAAAAATCTTTAATGAAAACCTTTATTTGCATGAATTTAATTTCTCCAATTTATAGTAATAATTTAGATAAGCCTCTTCTTTAAGTATAGTATTTACTTCATTGTAGGCATTTTCACCTTGAAGTGTTCTTTTAACTATTAACTCACTCAGTATCTTATTATTACATTTAGGACAAATACCTATTGATACAAATCTCCAATTTAATAACTTGAAATTTTCTTTTAAATCTATTTTTTTGTTACACTTAGGACATCTTATATCTAATTTCTCTTCATCTATATCTATATTTTCTAAATCTTTTACGTGTATTGCAGGCATACTATATATATCATTTATTATATAATTTTTAACTATTCTAGAATTGTATATGTGCTTAAATACAAGTAAAGTATATTCAGCATCATTTAATGCATCATGAAGTTTTGTATTATCAACTTTAATTTTCAATTCATCTAATGCACTTTTTAAGCCCATTGCTTTCTTATGTCCTAAAATCTTAGTTGAATATTCTTGTAAATCTAAATACTCCTTTATCCAACTTAAATCAGTATAATTATGATAATTAGAATTTATTATAATTTCAGCAATATCATCCTTAGCCCATGAACATATAATATCCCCATCTTCAATCATATTCTTTAGCTTATCCATGCCTTGTTTAAATGTTATTCCTTCTCTTTTTAAAGTATCCATAGTTATCTTTGTTATATTCGTTACTATTGGATTCATTACAGGAAACACAGATGGCTTTATATATTCTCTCATTTCAGCCACTTGTTTCATATACTTATCAACTTTTATAGCACCAATCTCTATAATTTCATTTTCTAAATTTATATTTTCTAATTCTTTATGTTTATCAAAGAAATCTTCTTCATATTTAGTTATATTTTTTAAATTATTAAATTCTAAATCAATTATTACATACCCCATACCCAAATCCTCTCTTAATACAATGCTTCTGGTTAAAAACTAATTAATATTTTAGTATAAAAATATGCCCTATACTAAAATATCAATTATCTTTAGGACATAAAATGCTTTTTATATACTACATGAAATCTATTCCTGCTAATTTCATTAAATTAATAGCATTTTGAGTCTCACTCTTTCCCCTTCTAAGTATATAATCAAATTTTATTTTATCATCTTCATAAAATTCTCTAAAATTATAATTTATTATTTTATTATCTTCTTTTTCTAAATCACATAATTCTAAATCATGAGTTGAGACAAGTCCTATAGCACCGTATTTTATTAATTGATTTATTAATACAGTAGCTCCAGTATGCCTATCTCTAGAATTAGTTCCTTTAAATATTTCATCTAAAAGGAAAAATACTTTTTCTCCTCTTTTACAAGCTTCTATAAGTATCTTTATTCTTAAAATTTCTGCATAAAATGAAGAAATACTTTCTTCTAAACTATCTCTTGTAGTGATGCATGTATATAAACTCATTATTCCACAGTTAAACCTTTTTGCACATACAGGAGCTCCTATATAACTTAATAACAAATTACAACCTATGCTTCTTAAAAATGTACTTTTTCCTGACATATTTGAACCTGTAATTAATGCAACCTTTTGAATTCCATTTAAAGAGAAACTATTTTTTACTGCTTTATGTCCTATTAAGGGATGACCAATCTCTTCTCCATATACTTCACTAGTATCTAATATATTAGGATATACCCACTCTTCATTATCAAATGCTATATTAGAAATACTATTTAATGCATCAAATTCATTCATTACATTAAGCCATTCCATTAACCTTAATCCATTAGTTTTTCTCCATTTTTCTAAATTATTCATTATAAATACATCTGAAAAAAATAATATATTTATTACTAAATAATATGCATTATAAGAACTATCTCCTATCCATTCTACTAAATTAGTTAGTTTTTTCATTTCTTTC
The DNA here is from genome assembly GCF_023845855.1 of Clostridium sp. ZBS2. NCBI lineage: Bacteria > Bacillati > Bacillota > Clostridia > Eubacteriales > Clostridiaceae > Clostridium > Clostridium sp. ZBS2. The sequence goes on along the minus strand of NZ_JAMQIF010000006.1, from coordinate 97,940 downwards.
TTACAACTAACTTCTTCATGAGATATCTTATTTTTTAGTTCCTTTAAATATTCTGAATTAAAATTTTCATTTTCTATTAATTCTAATATTTCGCTATATCCATTAATATCTTGTTTTATATTGTTAAATAGTAGTATGTCTTTATTTATTGATTTTGTTAACATTTTAAGTACAACAAAATCAATCATAAATACTAATATAACAAATGACCAAGGTAATATAGTACTTAGTGCTAAAAATATTGATACAAAATTAGTCACTATAAAAATACAGCTAATAATTATATTTATTTTGTTTACTTTGCTTTTCTCTTTACCCCAACTAATTAAATCATTCAAATTAAATTTAGATGATTTGTTCATTAAACCTTTTACTATAAATTTTTGTCTCCATTGAACTTTTGAAGATAGCTCTTTTATAGATTCCTGTCTTATTAGTATATCGTTTTTATTTATATTTTGTTCAATACTTAATATTTGTACTAATCTCTTTCTACCACCAGATGTAACTGTAGAATTTATAAATTGAAAAAGAGAATTAGGTCCAAATATATTTAAATCATTTATAAATTTATGTTTATAATTTAAGTATTCCTCACCATTATCTTTAAACTTTTTAAAATCTCCATTTATTCTATCAATACCTTTTTGATTCATGTCTATTAATATATCTGCAATATTTTTGTCTCTTAGCTTACTTGAATGAAATAGTGCTGCAATTATAAACATAATCAGAAACATGGTAGTTGTAAATATTATTGCTATATAATTATTTGCCTTATATAATAAATAATCAATTATTAACATAAAAAGAACTATTACTAACCTAATAACACTTATAATATTTATTTTTTTTAATAATGACTCTCTTTTTGTTATATTTTCTTTTAAAGTACTTTTATAAAATTCCTTTGAATTGCTCATATTATCTCCCTCTTATTATTAGTAATAATATACTAATTTTAACATATATATTGCCATTTCATAAAAAAATCATAAATAAAATTTATGTATAATTAAAAAAGTGAACCTAATTGGTTCACTTTTTATCTACTTACTTAAAGAATTATATATCTTATCTAAATTATTTTTCATAGCGTCTAAATAACTCATATCATCTTCATTTGATTCTAATGTATATATAGGAACTACCTCTGCACCAACTTCTGATGCTAATGTCTCTGAAACTTTTGGACTTGCTAAAGATTCAGAAAAAATAACTTTTATATTATTTTCTTTACAGAAATTAACCAAATTTTCCAATTCCTTGGGAGTAGGTTCACCCTCTCCATATAAATTTTCAACTGATTTTTGAGATAACCCAAAATCCCTACATAAATAACCAAAAGCAGCATGACCTGTTATAAAATCTTTTTGGCTTAACTCATTAAACTTAGCTGAGTATTCATCATATAAACCTTGTAATTCTTCTTTAAATTTATTATAGTTTGCTTCATATGTATCCTTATTTGCTTCATCCAAACTTATAAGTGAATTTTTTATATTTTCACATTGTTTTTGTACTTGTATTAAACTTAACCATGAATGAGGATCTACTAGTTCTCCCTCTTTTCTAACATCAATGCCATCGCTTGAATTTACTTTTAATACTTTATCATCAGAAACTACATTATTAACAGAATCAATCCAATGTTCCATTCCTAATCCATTATAAATAAAAATATCACTATTCATAAGCTTTTCAAAATCTTTAGTCTTTGGTTCATAATCATGTGGTTCCATATTTTCAGGAACTAAACAAGTAACCTCAATTTTATCTCCGCCTATTTTTTCAGTGAATTCCTTTAATGGATATATTGAAACCATAACCTGTAACTTTTTACTCTCATCATTTACTTTATTAGATTCATTCGTTGAATTTGAATTAGAACATCCAATGATAAATAAACTCATTAGAATGCATGATAGTGTTAAAAAAAATCTTTTTTTCATTAAGTCCTCCTATTTGCATATGATTTGCATTTGCAAATATAATTTTAATTTATTTTCTTATACTTGTCAAACTATAATATAATTATTAACTTAATTCGATTAAATTATAATCATATGAAATATTATCTAAAATATTCTTTTCTATTGTTTGGCATGTAAAAAATATTACTTGATTAAAATCTTCTTTTATTAATAGCTTTAATGCTCTTTCTCTTCTATTATCATCATATTGTATAAATGCATCATCTAAAAATATAGGCACTTTCTTATTTTTAAACAGCATATTTATAAATGATAATCTTAGCGATAGATATAACTGATCCTTAGCTCCATTACTTAATATTTCTGAATCAAATAATACGCTATTATCCCTCACCTTTAACTTATAGTCCTCAGATATTTTAACATCTTTATAATTTTTTAATGTTAAGAAATTAAAATTTTTTAATACTTCATTGTTCAACTTAGGTCCTATATTGCTTCTTAGTTCTTTAAATGATTCTTGTAATTTTAAAGAAGCTACTTCTAAAGCCTTAAATTCTTTTTCACACTTTAAAATTTTTTCCTGAGCATCATATAATTCTTCTTCTATCTCAGCTATTGCTCGTTTACCTAAATATCGTTTTTCTATAAGATGTTCTAAATCTTTTATTTCTTTTTCTATTTTTAATAACTTGTTAGAACTTTTTTTTATTTCTTTTTCTATATCTTCTTCTGATTTATAAGAATAGCTTAAATCATCAGGTAATATATTTTCAATTTCTTTTTTAATTTCTTCTATATTCCTATCTTTTAAAAGCACCTTATATGTTTCTTCTACACTATTAAGATTACTTTTTACTTCCATTATTTTATTAACTTTATCCTTATACTCTTTAATTTTTATATGAAAATCCAATATATCAATATTTTCAAATTCCATTCCTTTTGTCTTTTCTCTTAAATCTTCTTCTTTATCCTTTAGTTGAAAATCTATTTCTTTTAGTTCTAATGCTAATGAACTAATTTTATATTCCATTGGTAATAACTCTTTTTTAAATTTACTATATATATTTACTTTATTTATTGTTTCTTCTATGGAATTACACTCTAATAATTTAAATAATGATTCTAGTACTTTCTTATTTTTATTATATTTATTATTTAATTCTTCTATATTAAAATCATTAATTTCTTTAACTTTAGAGTTTATAGATGCATAAATATTATCCTTATAGATTTTATATGAATCATATTGTGATAATTGCTTTATTAAATTCTCATAATCCTTACAATTAATTTCATTCATATGCAAATTCAATTTTTCTTCATATTGTTCTACTTCATTTTTTAGCTTTTGTATGCTAAGTTTATTTTTTTCTTTAATAGAAGCTTCCTTCATTATTAGTGAATACTTTAAATAAACTTTAGTCAAAATAGCTAGTAAAGGTACTGTTAAGATATCTATTATAAAGTTCTCTTTAAAAATACCTATAAATAAAACTACTAAAAACAAAGCAAACAATACATAAATAAAAATCATCTTATTCTTAATATTTTTTATAGAGCACCTCTCATTGTTTGATGAGTATAATTCTAATTTATATTTTAGTTCTTTTAATTTATCTTTATATAAATTAATATTTTCCTCTATATCCTCTCTATATTCAGCTATATATTCCAAATTCCTCATTTTATTAGATCTAATATTTAAATCACTTTTAAATGTTTCTATAGAATTTTCTATAGACTCAACTTTATATAATTTCTCCTTTAAATTTTCCTGTTCTATTTTTAATACATATAATTTATCTTTTATATCTTCTTCACAAAGGGAATCTAATACTTTATATTCTTTAAAATCATTGTTTTTTTCATTTAATTTATTTTGTAAAATATTTAATTCTCTTTTCTTTTCTTGTTTTATATCATTTAAATTTAAATATCTATTATACTCTTTATTTAATTCTTCTAAAAACTCACTATTTATATTAGTATAATTTCTATTTAGTTCTTCATTTATTACTTCTTCTTTTTTCTTAAGTTCTTCACTCTTCTTTAAATATTGCGCAATTTCTAAATAATCTTTTTGTAAATTACTCTTTTTTATATACTTCTTGTATAATTCTAAACTATCTAATTTCTTTATTATTTCTTCTTTTTCATTTTTAGTATTTAATAATTTTTCTTCATTTTCTATGTTTGCCTCTGACAGAGTATATGCATTCCATAATTCTTCTTTTAGTAAATTTTTCTTTTCTGTAAGTAAATCTAATTCCCCAGATTTCCTAGTTGTCTTAATTTTCTTTTTTCCTTTTTCTAATACTTCTATTGCTTTCTTAAAAGATACATTTTCTTCTCCTGAATTATAAGTATTAGTTATTTTCTCCATTATTTCTTCTTCTTTATCCTTATTTACCATAACCCCTAATTGATTTATAAATAAAGTTTTAGAAAATGTTGATAAATTTATATCTAAAAAATATTTTCCTGGTTCATTATTATATGGTATATCTATTTTATCTCCAGTTACTTCATCAAGTATTTCACAGGTATCTTCTTTTTTAGTTAATCCAAAACTTCTTCTTATAACATATGTTACCCCTTCATGTTCAACTGTTAATTCTCCACTTATTTTTCCGCCAGTTAATGGAGTAAACTTTTTCCTATCATTATCTTTGCCACGATTTTTTTCAAATCCATAAAGCCATATCTTTATAAAATTCTCTATTGTACTTTTACCTTTTTCATTTTCACCATATATTAAGTTAAATTTATTAGCAAAGCTTATAATTCTTCCTTTTATCCCTGCAAAATTTTCTATATTAACTTGCTTAATAATTATAATCTCTCACCTCTTCACCCGATAAACTTTGAAGTCCTTTCTTTAAAGCTAATTTTATTATTTCTTTTTCTTCTTCTGTTTCTGCTTTTTCTAGTTCTTCATATATTTTTCTTGCAAATAAGCTCTTTATTGAATACCCTTTCAATAATTCATCCATATCTATTTTCACTTCAGTTTTATCTATTACTCTTATATCGTAATCATCCTTTTTTATCATCTCTTCTATGATTTCTTCTCTTAAATTAAATTCCTCATTAATTTCTCCCTTTAATATTACTTTGTAAGAATTATCTTTAATATTTTCTTTATCTATACAACTAAAAATTTTACTTTTAACTTGATTGTATCCAAAACAACCTTCTATATTTATTTCCTTTTCATAATAATTTCTAATAGCTGTTTTTATAAACTTATAATCACAATATCTATTAGAAATCTCTAATAATATAATTCCTTTGTCATCTAATTCATCAAATCCTCTTCCTTGTGGACACCCACTATATGCATAATAAGTATTTGATACTTTATTAACACCAACATACTTATGTCTATGTCCTAATGCTATATAATCCATATTACTTTTAGCAATTTCTTCTTCAGTTATAGGGTTATATTCATTCTTTTCTTTTGATGATATCTCTCCATGAATAACCATTATATTGTTATATCCATCAATTCTATTTACATCTTTTATTAAGGATTCATAAATATAATTGTGAGTAAAAGCAGCTCCCCATACAATAGTTTTTAAATCCTCTAAAACCACTTTTTCCATATTTCCCTTAAATATATATACATTTTTAGGCCACTCTATCATGCTATAAAACGATTTTTCATTATATGGATCATGATTACCTGGACTTATAAATATTTTTACTTTATCTATTTTCTCAAAACATGATTTTAAAAAACATAATGTACTTTTATTTACTGATAAATTATCAAACATATCTCCTGCAATTAATAAAATATCTATATTATTTTCTAATGAAATTTTTATTATTTTTTCAAAGACTTCTTTAAGTTCTTCTCTACATTTAATAGATTTATTATTCTTCATTCCACTAAAAGGAGTATCAAAATGTAAATCTGATGTATGTAAAATTTTTATTTTTTTCATAATATCACCTTTTCATCGAACTTTAGTTCTCATTTTATCATGAAATTTAATAATAGTCCAAAAATTTTCCTTTATTTCCAACATTTATTTATATGATTTTATACTATTAATTAAAATATCTTCCATTTCAATTTAAATTGAAAATTTCACATAAAAAAGTTCTTTTGTAATAAAATTTTCTACTACAAAAGAACTTTTTACACTTAGTATTAAAATAACAATTATATTTTTAATACTAAGAAAATTGATAAACTTTAATAAAGAAATCTACATAAGTTCATGATATTTATTTAAAACATAAGAATTGTTATTTTAATTCCACAGTAACTGCTCTTTCTTTATAAACTTCTAATGATTTATCTGGACTATCATATATTAAATTATAAGTTTTATCTTCTAATATTCCATTCAATGTTACAACTCCAACTCCTGATTCAATACTTTCTACATTTTCTACATTGTTATTACTTTTTGTTTTAATATCATCTCTTGAAATATTTAATCGTAAATTCACCATTGTTGGATACTTAGTTTCATAATATATTTTTGTTTTATTTTCTTCTCTTACCACTTTAGTTATATTCAATTCAGAATCACCGGTAAAATTAAATCCATTTTCACTTAATGTTAAACTTATTTCTTTTTGCAATTTTTCTCTATATGCCTTTTTAAATTCTTTTGCTTCCCCATCGGTAGATGGCATTTCTTCTGGAGAATAGTGTTGCTTATTTTTATAAGGAATAAATGTTAATGAATTTAATTCTGAATCATTATTTAAAATTTCACATCTAAATTTTCCTCCACCAACTCCTGTACTTTCATTGCAATTATCAATTTTAACTTCTCTTCCTTTATCATCAACAACAATATAATTCATAATTGATATTTTATCTTTAGAATCTTTAAATGTCCCACTTATATAAGTGCTTATAGGTGTTACTATTACATTTTTTATTTTATAATCCCCTACAGTATTATCTAATGAATATTCTTCTATTTTACTCTTAATTTTTTCACTAGATATAGGAATATTAAAATCCCATTTATATTTTTCATTGTCAATTTCATCTTCAATACTAATATTAAAGTTAAACGTATCTAAAATATCTAATTGTGTTAATCCCATAAATGAATTATCATACATGGTATCATCTATATCAAAAATATTAATTCCACCAACAGTATTACTATTTATAGGCTTTGAATATCCCGAACTAGTTAGATTTACTTCTTTTCCATTTACTGAAACTTTAGTATTTAGAAAAGATGATAATTTCGCAAGTTTTTCTAAAGAATCCGCCACTGTACCTTCTACTTTATATGCTATTTTAAGCTTATATCCATCATAAAGCACACTTGTTATTGTAAAATTTACTCCATTACTCTCTTTAGTTATATTTACATCAGATGCATAATCAGAATATTGAGGTGATAGTCCCATTATTTCAGCTATAAAATCCTTAACTGGAAGACCTAATGCATTAGCTGTCGTAGTTATCCCCACACCTATACTGGCAAATAATACACAAAAGCAAATAACTGCTATACTAATAACTTTTCTATATCTTTTTTGTTCTTTAGGCTTAAGTGAATCCAATGTTTCTTGAATCATTAGATCTATTTTATCTGGAACATTATTATACTTACTTTTAATTTTATCTTTTAATATTTTATCAAAATTTTTATTGTCCACTTTTATTTTTCCTCCTCTCTAACTATTCTAATTTTAATAACTCGTAAAGCTTTTTTCTAGCTCTTAAAAGTCTTGTCCTAACTGTAGTTTCATTAATATTTAAAATTTTAGCAATTTCTTTTTGAGGAATGTCGTCAAAATAATACAAGACTACTAATTCGCGTAAATCTTCATCAATGTTATTTAAAGCTGTTTCTAAATCTATATCTTGATATTTATCCTCATAATTGCCTTCTATAATTGTTTCATCTAAATAAATAACTCTTTTTTCTTTTTTAATTATTGCTTTGCATTCATTTATAAGAATTCTAATAATCCAAGTCTTAAAGTACTCATGTTTTTTTATTTTTACTATATTCTCATAAGCCTTTAATATTGTATTTTGAATGGCATCCTCTACTTTCTCTTCATTTTTTAATATTCCTTTCGCTACTCTATATAATGACAACTTATTTTCTGTAATTAATTCTATAAAAGCTTCTTTATCCCCCTTTGAAGCTTTATATTCAGTACTACATTTTTTCAATTTATTATAATCAACTATATTATTTTCAACTTTTCCTTTCTCACTTTTATTTTGAGTTATATTCATTTCATATAATTTGTTTATTTGTTGCTTTATAATATTTAATTTTCTATCTAAAATATCATTCTTTATATTTAAATTTATAAAATTAAATATATCTATACAACTAAAAAAATTATTAAAATAACTACTATACATTTTATGTTCTCCTCCTTTCAATATAAAAGACTTTATTTATTTAACTACTTATTAGATGCTTTTACTCTTAATAATGTTCTAGTATTTTTTTATATTTTATATAAAATTTGTATTTACTCTTATTCTAAACTATTTTTAAATATTTTTTAGTAATAAAAATGTAATGCTTAGATAAAAAACTTTATAAATAAAAAGAAAGGGTACACTACATTTTAAGTAGTGTACCCTCCTAGTTTTGCAATACAATATAACTTTACTTAGTTATATTTATTCTCTTTTCAATTTGTTATTGAATTGAGTTTTCGTATTGCTCTACCATTCTTTTAACCATTTCGCCACCTACGGAACCACATTGTCTTGAACTTAGATCACCATTGTATTCACTAAATGGTACTCCTAGTTCATTAGCTACTTCGTTCTTGAATCTAGCTAATCCTTGTTTTGCTTCTGGAACTAATACGCTGTTTGACATAACAATCCCTCCCGGCTATTGGTATTTATATAATCAGGAAAATTTAAATTTTATTTAACTCTTCCTGGCTACACTATTATATTATCCAATATAGATATATATATTCTTGGTAATTAAATGTACTTATAGAATATAATACAAAATAAATTTATTATTACACTATAATCTAATATTTAAGGGTTGTTAATATATAACTTTTAAATTATAATATAATAAATACTTTGATAATCAAAATGTTTAACAATCAAATTTGTTTGAAAGGATAAATGAATATGAAATTTAATTCACTTAAAATAAGTAATTTAATAGCAAACCTTCCAATAATACAAGGTGGAATGGGAATAGGCGTGTCCGCTTCAAAGCTTGCATCAGCGGTTGCTAATGCTGGAGGAATAGGTATTATTTCTTCTGCTCAATTAGGCTATAAAGATTCTAATTTTAATAAAGATGCTTTAGGTTCAAATTTAAATGCATTAAAAGAACATATAATAACTGCTAAAAAGAATGCTCCTAATGGAATAATTGGAGTTAATATAATGGTTGCAAGCAGCAACTATGCTGAATATGTAAAAACAGCTATTAATGCTGGTATTGATTTAATAATATCTGGTGCTGGTTTACCTACTATGCTACCTAAAATAGCAAAAGATTCAAAAGTAAAACTTGCACCTATAGTTTCATCATTAAAGTCTGCAAAGGTAATCTTAAAATTATGGGATAGACATGATAATATAGCTCCAGATTTAGTTATTATAGAAGGTCCTAAAGCAGGTGGACATTTAGGATTTAAAGAAGAAGAACTAAAAAATGATAATATAAATTTTGATGACACTATAATTCAAATAATTGAAGAAACAAAAAAATATAGTGAAAAATATAATAAGGAAATTCCTGTAATAGTAGCTGGTGGTGTTTATGACGGCTATGATATTGCTAAATATCTTAAACTAGGTGCTAATGGTGTCCAAATGGCTACACGATTTGTTGCTACTTACGAATGCGATGCGTCACAAGAATTTAAAGATGCATATATTAATTGTTCAAAAGAAGATATAGATATTGTTAAAAGTCCTGTTGGAATGCCTGGCAGAGCTATAAAAAATGATTTCATAAAAAAGACTTTAACAGGTAGAGAAAATATAACTAGTTGCTATAATTGTTTAACTCCTTGTGATCCTAAAACAACACCTTATTGCATAAGTAAAGCACTTATGAATGCTGTTAATGGAAACATTAATGAAGGACTTATCTTCTGTGGAGAAAACGCAAGTAGAATTGATAAAATGATGTCTGTTAAAGAACTTATGACTGAATTAGAAGAAGAATTGAGAAAAGCTTAATATAATCTATTCACATTTTATTGATATATTCATAGGTAAAGTTGTATAAATTAATTAAACTTATCCATAATAAAATAAATATATTCTCATTTTAACCTAAATATATAAGATTTTAATAATTACCCTTATTTTTAATTTTATTTGATAATCCTCAAGGTTAAGTTAAAATACAACTTTGCTTATTATATATAATAGTAAAAATTATCTATTTAATTATTTACTTTTTAAAAGATATTGATATTAAAAAAATCACTTAATATCAATATCTTTTTTTATTTAATTTTGGCTCTGTTTTAGCACAGTGTTGATATGTGCATAAGCACAGTGGGCCGAGTAATTAAACTTAGGAATGACACTTTACCTATTGCATATATCAACACACATTTAAAACGGAGTATTAATTTTAAATATAAAAAAAGCTAGAATTTATATTCTAGCTTTTTCTTATGGCAGGGGCACTAGGATTTGAACCCAGAACCAATGGTTTTGGAGACCACTACTCTACCGTTGAGCCATACCCCTAAGTCGTTTTTAATTTTAACATGAATACCATATTTATGTCAACAAGATTTAAAAAATAACTTAATAGTAAAATTAAACTTATCTTCTTTTTTATACTTATTAAATTTAAAATTCTAAGATAAAATACATAAAATATAATTTTCAACTTTTAACTAATAATAAAACATTATCTTATCTAATTATATTAAATTTATTCATAACATAATTAATTTATATTTTTATTTAATCAGTATTTATTTATATCATCTTTTAAATTTATTGCAGACGAATTTAATAATTCAGATCTGACTATAGACTCCTTACCATATTTTTTTCTTATCATATCCATTGTAATATCTAGACTCTTCTGTTTTTCATTATTTTTAAAATCAAAAAGACTAGGCTGATAATACTTATTATCACACAATTTAGTAAGTCTAACTCCTAATAAACGTATTTTTTCTCCTTTATAACATTCATAAAAAGCTTTTTTTATTCCTTTAAAAATTTCCATAGTATTATCTGTATAGTTACTTAAAACCTTTTGATGAGAATATAATATAAAATTATTAGTTTTTATGCTTACAGTAATAATAGAACATAAATTTTTACTTTCTCTAAGCCTTCTTGAAACATTTTCTGTAAGAGAAAGTAGGATTTTCAAAGCTTCTTCAGTATTATCAACGTCCTTAGAAAGAGTCGTAGAATTTCCTATTCCTTTTATTTTTAAAGATTCTGATTCAACTAACTCAGAATTATCTATTCCATTAGCATATTCATATATAAGTTTTCCATGTGAATGCATTTTTTCAATTAAAAAATTAACATCTAAATTAGCTAGTTCTCCTATTGTCTTAATATTTAATTTAGCTAATTTCAATTTAGTAGATTTACCAACCATAAATAATTCTCCAACTGGAAGTGGCCACATTTTTTGTTTAATTTCATTTTTAAATAAAGTGTGTATTGAATTCTTAGGTTTAAAATCACTTGCCATCTTAGCTAATAATTTATTTGTTGATATTCCTATATTACAGTTAAACCCAAGCTCTGCACTTATCCTGTTTTTGATATTTACAGACATCATATTATAATTACCTTTATAATGAGTACAGTCCATAAAACATTCATCAATACTATATCTTTCTATCTTAGGAGAATACTCCTTTAATATTTTTATCATTTCATTGCTAAGTTTAAAGTACCAACTATGATCTGGCGGATATATAACTAAATTAGGACATTTCTTTTTAGCTTCATATAAACTCTCACCTGTCTTTACTCCTAGCTTCTTGGCTGGTATTGATGCTGCTAAAACAACACCATGACGTTTTTCCTCATCCCCACCTATAGCTGATGGTATTTTTCTTATGTCTATATTGCTACCTTCATTTAAAAGTTTAAGTGCTGTCCAAGAAAGATATGCAGAATTAACATCTATATGAAAAATTAATTTATCACTTCTACCCAATATATCTACACTCCCTAAATGTATTCTTACTTCACTATAATTTTATACGAACATTAGTTCTATTGTAAAGTAAAAAAAATTATCTATAGATAATTTACAGCATTTATTTTTAGACAAAAAAATAAAAGCCGCAACACAACGTGTTACGACCTTTTCTGGCAGGGGCACTAGGATTTGAACCCAGAACCAATGGTTTTGGAGACCACTACTCTACCGTTGAGCCATACCCCTTCACAACAGTATTTATTATATAACATGATTATTAAAAAATCAACTATTTTCTACAATAAATCTGTTAATACTTTTATGTTGTATAATATTAGCTCATCAAAAGACATATTTCCGTAATACTTCCATAAATTCACCACTTTGTATTTCGATAAATCCATATTAGTTTGTTCTGTACCATCTTTTAATATAACTAGTTTCTTTTCATCTAAATTATTAACTTTTATAAACTCTGATATTTCATAATTGTTTAATTTTACTACATGTAATCCTAAGTCTTTAGTTAAATAATCAAAATTATCATTTAAAGCTAGGAATGTATAATCTTTTAATCCTTTTATTTTTTCACTATAGGGTTCTATTTGAACATTTAATTCTTTTATAGCATTATTATAGTTTTCTTCATAATAATCTCTATTTTTAGGGTCTCTATCTTGAACAGCAGCTTTTATATTGTATAAAGCTATCTTATATGAATCTATTCCTTCAAAGTAATAAGGGTTTTCTTTTGATGATTCATTTCCACCATAATTTAGAAGCCTCATACCTCTTGATAAATTAATTATTCCCATACTACCCTTTTTAAGTTCATCTATAAAACTATTTGCCCAAGGTTCAAAACTTGTTCCAGAATAAATAAAAAGATCCATATTAGATACATTTTCTATAATCTCTTTATTGTACTTAAATTCATTAATATCTCTTTCTTCTGTCATCATGTATTGAACATTGTGTTTATTATTAACAATTTTCTTTACCATTTTATATTGTGGTTTATTAACAGTCATTATATTTAAATATTTCTCTCTATCTTCTTTTTGATTATTTTCAGTATTAGCTAATAACGGATTCGCAAATACTCCCATACCTATAGAAAATGTAAGAGTTATTACAATCATAATAAAGGTAATCTTTTTCAAATCGATCTCCTCCGAAAATATATATAAATTATTTCCAAATAAAACTCTAGTAATATTATATCAACTAAATATGTTAAATGTATATATTTTTATTATAAAATTTATTTAAATTTAATTTATTATGTATATTTTTGTATACTTTTTTAACTTATATTAATTAATTTGCCCTATTATTCTAACTTTAAATATAATATTATTATAGATTAATTTTTATAAGTAAAATTATAAGCTTTGATTTTATAATTGAAATTAGATAAAATAAAAAGATGGCAATAATTTTTAATATAAAAGCAAATTAAGTTTAAATGCTAGTGAAAGGAGTTCTTTTTATGGAATTTAATGTTTATAGCATAAATGAAACTACTAACTTAGGTATAGAAATAGGAAAATTACTTAATTCAGGAGATATAATTTGTCTAACAGGAGATTTAGGTACTGGTAAAACTCATATAACTAAAGGCATTGCTCTTGGTTTAGATATAAAAGATGATATTACAAGCCCTACATTTACAATTGTAAATGAATATGATGACGGAAGATTAAAATTAAATCATTTTGATGTATATAGAGTAAATGATCCTGATGAAATATATGCAATTGGATTTGATGATTATATTTTTTCTGATAGTGTGTCTATCATAGAATGGGCAAATTATATTGAAGATATTCTTCCTGATGAGTTTCTTCATATAAATATAGAAAAAGATTTAGAAAAAGGTGATAATTATAGAAAGATAACATTAACACCTTACGGCAAAAAATATGAATATATAAAGGAGTTAAAAATATGATTATACTAAGTATAGATTCATCTTCAAAAGTTGCAACTGCTGCTTTACTTCAAGATGATAAATTACTAGGAGAAATAACTTTAAACAATAAAAAAGAGCACTCTACTATATTAATGACTTTAGTAGAAAATTTATTAGAAAACTGTAATTTAGATATTGATTCTATAGATGGCTTTGTAGTATCTAAAGGTCCTGGTTCTTTTACAGGTTTAAGAATTGGAATGGCTACAATTAAAGGATTAAGCTTTGGAGGAAATAAACCTTATGTAAGTATTTCTAGTCTTGATGCACTTGCATATAGTATTGCTCCATTTAACGGTATAATCTGTCCTGTAATGGATGCATTAAGAAACAATGTTTATACTGCCTTATATAAATCTTGTAACGGAAAGTTAGAACAAATAATGGATTACTCTGCTCTTGATATAAATGAGCTAGTTGATATGCTTAATGAAAAAGGAGAAAATGTTATGTTCATTGGTGATGGACTTAATAATACAAAGGAATACCTATTAGAAAATTGTAATAATTGTTTCTTTCCACCAAATCATCTTAATTTAGTTAGAGCTTCTTCATTGGGTGAATTAGGACTACTAAAACTAAAAAATGGTGAATATGATGATTCTAACTCTGCTCCATTTTATTTAAAAAAACCTCAAGCTGAGAGGGAATATGAAAAAAGGATGAAATTAAAAAGTGAAACTAACAACTAGTTTAATGACTGAAACTGATATTGATGATGTTTTAGAAATTAGCTTATTAAGTTTCCCTACATCTTGGAGTAAAGAATCATATATTCAAGAATTAGCAAATCCTCTTGCTAATTATATAGTTGCGAAATGTGATGATAAAGTTATAGGTTTTATAGGCGCTTGGATAATAATAGATGAAGCCCATATCACAAATATAGCTGTACATCCTAATTTTAGAAGAAAAAATGTTGCTTCTGCTTTATTAGGTGAATTAGTTAAATTAACTAAAAGTGCTAATTGTAATGCTTATACTTTAGAAGTAAGAGCTAGCAATATTCCTGCTCAAGAATTATACAAAAAATATGGATTTGTAGAGCAAGGAGTGAGGAAAAATTATTATCAAGATAATAAAGAAGATGCAATAATTATGTGGCGTATAGATGAAAAAAATAATTCGTAAGCTAATTTAGCCTACGAATTATTTTTATATATTTAATCATTCAGTTATAGTCTTTGAGTTTTTTTCTGGACTTCCAAAGTTAGGTTCTGCCTTAAATATAGATACAGACACCTTTTTATATAAAACATATGTTAATGTACATACCAATATAGCTTTTATTCCATTAAAAGGTACTAAACCCACAGTAACATATCTTAATAATTCTGCACTGCTCATTTGCATACCATATGCTGGTAAAAGCAAATATACATTTGAGATAATTCCTATAATTTCGATACAAACTCCACCTAAAATCATTCCTAAAATAGCTGATTCTTTAGATTTATTTCTTTTATAAAGAATTCCTGCTGGTAATATTAAAGATACTCCAACTAAAAAGTTAGCAAGTTCTCCAACAAATCCACTTTGACTTCCTTTAATTAAAAGAATCAATATGTTTTTAATTAATTCTATAGTTACACCTGCCAATGGTCCAAATCCAAATGCTCCTAATAATGCTGGCACATCACTTAAATCAATTTTAAGCCATGGAAATACTGGATAAGGAATTTCAAGGTACATAAGTATAAGTGCTAATGCTGATAATAATGAAATTTTAATTGTTTTGTTTGTGTTTTTGTTCATTTTTACGCCTCCCAAAAGATTATCTCCCTGGTGTAGCTTATTAAGTCTTAAGATAACGTTTTACTACTCTTTGTAAGATTAAATTACAAATTAAGTTGTTCTTAAATTTAATATTTTTATTCTTTAGATTTTATGTTTTCTTAAAGCACATTTTTATATAAATTGTATGCTAAAAATTACATTTCATAACTCTCTAAAAAACAAAAAAACTGATGCATAAATACATCAGGGCATATACTAAATTATTAAGAATAAAACTATCTTAATTCCTAATAGGTTACCTTCTTTCATCCAGACTATACTGTTGGCTTCGGAGTTACACCGAATCTGCTATAAATTTAGCTCGCGGGCTTTACCGCCAGTAGGGATTTACACCCTGCCCTGAAGA
Organism: Clostridium sp. ZBS2; assembly: GCF_023845855.1. NCBI lineage: Bacteria > Bacillati > Bacillota > Clostridia > Eubacteriales > Clostridiaceae > Clostridium > Clostridium sp. ZBS2. The sequence goes on along the minus strand of NZ_JAMQIF010000006.1, from coordinate 81,740 downwards.
TATAAGTATTAAATTATTTTTTACTATACATTCATTATATATTCTTAAAATAATTTTTACAACACATTTTTAAACAGTATATATATTATTTACTTTTTTAAAATTTTTTATGATATGTATATACTTTAAATATATGTTGATATATGCACTAGGCAAATTAACATTGTTCCTAAATTCAATTACTAAATCAACTTTGCTTATGCATATATCAACACTTTACTTAAACAGATGTAATATTAATTATGCTAATTCTGGAGAAAACATACTGTTATTATTTTTTATTGTATCTACTGATTCTGTAACATCATTTTTACAGCTTTCATAATTTTCTTTAACAGTATTACTTACTTCTTCAATTCCATTGAAAACAGTATTTTTAACTTCAGTTGTAGTACTCTTTAAAGTATTAAATACATTAATACTTCCGTCTTTAATTTCACTTGCTACAAACTTTACATTTGATATAACATCTTTACTAGTAGAAATTATTGTATTAGGAATATCTTTTGCAATATCCAATGAGTCCTTTAATTTGTTAAGATTATTCACTACTTCACCATAACTCTTAGACATGTCTTCATACCCTTTAACTAGAGTATTTTTAATTCTACCAATAGGCTCTTTTATTGAATCGACTCCATTTTTTACAATGTTAAAAGTTGCTACTGTCTTTTTTATTATATTATCATTAGGATTACTTGTCGCCATTTTAACTCCTACTACAGTGCTTCCAATCTTACCTGATACTTCTAATACATCAGAAGATACAGATACTAATGTCTTACTTCCAACACTAATCATATCAGTAACAGCATTTTTTACATTTAAAGCAGCTTCTTTCAATTCCGATGCTGTAGTTGTTACTTGTTTTACCGTACTAGCTATTTGTGATGATGTTTTATTTATAGTATTTGTTACTGATTTAGAAACGTTCATTATAGTCTTATTGATTGCATTTGAAGCATCTATTACACTTTTAGAAACTGAATTCACAGTATTTTTAACGCTTTCACTTACAGATATAATTGTTTTATTTACATTATCAACTACTGATGTTACTGCCTTTTTTACCACATTTGCAGTAGATGTTAATCCTTCAAAAAAGTTTCCAAGTGAACTTTTAGTTGTATTTTTTACTTTAGACACTTCATTTTCTGTAGAAGCATCTTTTAAAATTGATGCTTTGTATTCATCAATGTTCATATTATTTTCATTGCTAGATATAGTTTTTTTACTTTGAACTTTACTATTTTTTTGATTTATATTATTTATGTTTTCATTAAAATTTGTGTTAATATTGATAGCTTTTATCATATTTAATCACTTCACTTTCAGTATTTAGTAATTCATTTTTCCTTGAGCCGTATAAGAAGTGTTTTCTAACAATTTGATTTGATCTTCTAAAACAAATTCTCCATCAATAAATAATTTAATTGTCCAAATTCCACAGTTATTTTTATGACTATCATTTAATTCCATCCAAAACCACATTAATATTGGATCTTTTTCATTATCTTTTGTAGCAAATAAATTATTTTCTACTACTTGAAACAATTCTCCCTTCGGGGTAAACCATGCTGTTGTAATGCTATGCAATCCTGTTACATTAGTGAAACCCAATCTTGTAACAACTTTTTTATCTAATAATACATTAAAATTCTTTTTATTTGCTGATTTTTGTTCTTCATTGATATTGCAAGTCACATTATACGAATCAACATGAACAGTATATTGATTATTGTTATACATTCTTTGATTTTTATCATTTATTATAACTACAGACCAAAGCTCCTCATTATCATCTGGTAAATATATATTTGCTGATGAATCATTAAGTTTTAATTCATTATTTATAAGAAATTTGTAATAATGCTCTCCTTCTAAAAGATCACATTTTAAAACCCATTTGCTTCCTTCTCTTACCATATTCCCTTTTGTATGATCAAAATTATTAAAGCTTCCTATAACAGCCACACTATTAACTTCTAAATTCCCTTTTCCTTCGTACTCAAAAATTATCTCCATAACTACCTCCTTTACTAATATTTTCGTTATTATTTTGTGAATATTTACTATTTTCATTTATAAAACAAGAAAATTATGGAATTTAAAAATATATTAAGTAATTTTTAATATTCCATAACTTCTCATATCTTAAAATTAGTATACTGATTAACTAATAGTAATTTTTATTTTTTATCTGAATTTATCTTTGTTAATTTAATGGCTTTTTCATTATAAACTAAAAAAATTCCTGAACAAACTAGTATTAAAGATATTAAAATTTTAATATCAAATATATTTTCTTTAAGAAATATAGCTGATAGTAATGTTCCAAATATAGGTACTAAGAAATTAAAAACTGATATTACTCCAACCTTATTAAATTTTAATAATTGAGTCCAAACAGCAAAAGCTATTGATGATAATAATGCCATATATATTAAAAGCAATGTTGAATTTAATGTAAATCCTTTTAAAGATCCACCAAATAAGAACCCTAATATGCTTAATAGAATTCCACCTATAAGTAATTGATATCCAGTAACTATTGATGCATCTTTATTTTGAGTAATTTTTTTACCATATATTGCTGATGCAGCAAAGATTATTGCTGCTATCATAAGAGAACCTTCTCCTCTCATAGAAAATGCTTGTCCTGTAATTGCTTTACCATTTAAATTAACAATAATTACACCAACAAATCCTATAATACATCCTATAACTTTATTAAAATTTAATTTATCGTTTTTGTATATTATATGAGCTAATATTATACTTGCAAATGTCCCTGTTCCATTTATTATAGATCCTCTTACTCCTGTTGTATAAGATAATCCAATATAAAAAAATATGTATTGAAGAGCTGTTTGAGTAGAACCTAATAAAGTCATTTCTCCAAATTCTCTTAATGAATAATTAAATATATTTTTTTTATTAATTACTTCTAGCAATAATACCAGAATACCTGCAATAGCAAATCTATACCCTGCAAATATTAATTTTGAACATATATCATTTGATCCTATATTAAATAACTGGTAACCAACCTTTATGGCTGGATATGCACTTCCCCATAAAATGCAGCATATAATTGCTAATATAACTATATTTTTTCTATTAGTATAAATTTTTTTCTTATCCATGCGTAACTCCCCCAATTTAAGTTATATTGTGAACAAATAATTAATTATAAAAGACTGTTTCGTAAATAATATTTCTCTAAAATTATTTTGAAACAGTCTTTTTATTAGCTTATCTATTATAAACTTTTTATAATATTAATACTATTTTAAAATAGTTTAATTCTTTATTTTAAGCATTCAATTTTTCTTCTACATCTTTCATGCTTAAAGAAATTCTCTTTCTTTTTGGATCCACTTCTAAAATACTAACCTTTACTATGTCTCCAACCTTTACTATATCTAATGGATGTTTTACAAACCTATTTGCCATTTGACTTTTATGAACCAAACCATCTTGATGAACTCCTATATCAACAAAAGCTCCAAAATCAGATACGTTCCTTACTGTTCCATTTAAAACCATTCCTGGCTTTAAATCTTTAAGTTCTATTATTCCAGTTTTTAATATAGGCGTTGGCATTTCATCTCTAGGGTCTCTACCAGGCTTCTTTAATTCCTTTATTATATCTTTTAATGTAAGTTCTCCAATATCTAAGTCATTACTTAATTTACTTATTCCATTTAGTTCTGCTCTCTTATCTATATCATCTAAATTATTATTTTTTAAATCATCTTTATTATATCCTAATATTTCAATTAACTTCTTTGCAACATTATATGACTCTGGATGCACAGACGTATTATCAAGGTATTCTTTACTTTCAGAAACTCTTAAAAATCCTGCACATTGCTCATATGCCTTCTGACCTAACCTCTTTACTTTTAGTAATTCTTTTCTTGATTTAAATTGTCCTAGTTCTTCTCTATAGGCTACAATGTTTTGTGCAATAGTAGAATTTATTCCTGATATATATGTTAATAAAGATGGTGTTGCTATATTTAAATCCACGCCAACAGTATTAACAGAATCTTCAACCACACCAGCTAATGATTGTTCTAATTTTTTAGGAGTAACATCATGTTGATATTGACCTACACCTATAGCCTTTGGATCAATCTTTACTAGTTCTGCAAGTGGATCTTGAAGTCTTCTACCTATTGATATAGCTCCTCTTACAGTAACATCTAAATTAGGATATTCCTTAGTTGCAAGCTCTGATGCTGAATAAACTGATGCCCCTGCCTCAGATACAATTACATATGATACTTCTTTTCCTTTTTCTTCTTTTATCTCTTTTATCATTTCAGCTATGACTTCTTCTGATTCTCTTGAAGCTGTACCATTTCCAAGAGATATAACATCTACATCATGCTTGTAAATTAATTCTTTTAATGTTTTTTTAGTTCCAGCAATATCTCTCTTAGGTAGCGTAGGATATACCGCTGTATTCTCTAAGAACTTACCTGTTTCATCTAATATTGCAATCTTACATCCTGTTCTAAATCCCGGATCAAACCCCATTACAACTTTACCCTTTATAGGTGCTTGTAATAATAATGCTTTTAAATTTTCTTTAAATATATTTATAGCACCTTCTTCACCAATATTAGTTAATTCATTTCTTATTTCTCTTTCTATTGATGGGTATATTAATCTTTTTAAAGAATCCTTTATAGAAAGTTTTAATTTTTCATCTAAAACTTCATTTCCAGTTAAAATATTATTTTCTAAATATCTTATTATTTTATCTTCATTAACTGTAATTTTTACACTTAATACTTTTTCTTTTTCTCCTCTATTAATAGCTAATATTCTATGTGGAGGTATCTTTTTAACTTCTTCCTTATAATCATAATACATTTCATAAGGAGTAGTATCTTTTGAATCACCTTTTGATTCTATAAAACCTTCTTTTATAATTAATTCTCTTATATGTTTTCTAAATTTAGCCTCATCAGATATATTTTCTGCAATTATATCTAATGCTCCTTGAACAGCTTCTTCTGCCTTTAATACACCTTTTTCGTCATTAATGTATTTAGATGCTTCTTCATTTAAATTTCCTTTAAAAACTCCGTCTTGTATTAATTCTGCAAATGGTTTTAATCCTTTTGCTACAGCTATTGTAGCTTTAGTCTTCTTTTTAGGTTTATATGGTCTATATATATCTTCAACTTCTGTTAATGTTGTTGCTTTTTCTAATGCATTTTCTATTTCAGTATTTAATTTTCCTTGCTCATTAATCAATCTTTTAATGTCATCTTTTCTTTCATCTAGATTTCTTAAATAAGTAAGTCTTTCTGATAACTTTCTTAACACTTCATCAGAAAGACCTCCTGTTGCTTCTTTTCTATATCTTGATATAAACGGAACTGTATTTCCATCATCTAAAAGACTTACTACATTGTTAATTTGAGTTAATCCTAAATTCAATTCTGCTGCTAATCTTTCTTCTATAGATTTCATGCTTTCCTCCTAATGACTATATTAAATTATCCACTCTGTTTTATAATTAACTGTTTATATTAAAGTATTAACATACTTCTAAATAAATAAACTTTATAAAATATCTAAGTGACTACTAATATTATAAACTTATTTACATTAATAGCAATATTATATGTATATATTAACCAAAACATAAAATTAAACACTATATTAATTTTAAAAGTTAACATAACTTTTAAATAATTAGCTTTTTGAATTTACATTAAATGTAATATATCCTATATTTTTATTGCTCTTATGTAAAGCTAACTGTATAATTATAATTGGAAATATTTGTAATAAGAGGTGCTGCAGATGATTAAAGTTGTTAATAAAGTTACTTCATTCTTATTATTATTTTTTATATTAGTACTATCTTTAAATAAGTTAAAAGTTATAGATTACTCTGAAGATTTAAGAAACATATTTTATTTTTTGACTCTTATATTAACTATATTTTCAGCTATAAATGTAATCTTAACTACTAATTCCAAACTTTTTAAGTTTATTAACATAGTAATAATATTAAATTTAATTATTGGTGGAATAATTTCTATATTGGAATCTGGATTAAATATGTATATTTATAGTTGCTTAGCTTTTACATCTATTTATTGCATTATTGACATGTTTTATAAAAAAGTATAAATAAAAAATATAAGCTATTCACATAAAATACGAATAGCTTATATTTTTTATGTTGTTTTTAATAATACATTGTAGATGATAATCCAGCTATTAATGCACTAAAAACAAATATGTATAATAATATTACTACGAATGTAAACACAAAGTATGCTAGTCCTGCTTTATTCCAAGTTTTTTGAACTAATAAAAATTCTTCAGCACTTGAATAACTTCCTTTTTTCCATGCCCATTCATTTCCTTTTGCTCCACATACAAATATCCATACTATGTTAAGTAGAGGAACTAAACATAAAAGAGGAAGATAACTATTATTACCTATTCCCCAAAATATATTTAGCATAAATGCTCCCCAATTCCACTTTTTCACTTCTTGTGGAACTTGATTGTTTGAAATATTCTCCATAAATAATGCCTCCAATTATAAATTATGTACACCATATTTTAACTTATTTGATTTTGTTTTTCAATTATTTCTTTTTGTGTAACTATTTACATTGTGTCTTTTTTATTTTACATTTATATTTATATAAAAATATAGTTCATATTGTTAATTAATTATTAATAAACTCTACTATGAGAAATAATTTAAGAGAGGTTAACAATGAAAAAGATTATTTATTACAGTAGTTTATTATTAGTATTTATAGCTCTAGTATTTTCAATATTTCTTCAAACTACATATTATCACTTTAACTCTTCAAACGTTAAAAATAATATTAAAATAATTTCATCTGATGAATATGAAGGTAGATTAACAGGCTCAAGCGGAAATGAAAAAACTGCTGATTTTATAGAAAATTGGTTTAAAGATATTGGTTTAGTTCCATTAACTGAAAATTATAAAGAAAGTTTTTATGTTAATACACCATTTAAGAATGGAAATAATCCCTCATTTAAAATATTAAATGATGATAAAATCTTATATGATTACAAATATGGTGTTGATTATAAAGAGGACTTGCTTAATTTTAATGAAAGTTCAGTTACTTTTAATAAAGAAGATATTCTTAACATTTTCCCTACTTCTTTAACAATAAAACATGATGAAAAAATATATTTGTTTTATACACCTTCATGTAACAACTTTTCTTTTAGAAGTTCCTTTAATGATAAATCTGATTATCAATTTTCAATTGCTATAACTACTGAGTTATATAACAATATACTAGATTCTTTAAGAAGCAATAATATAATAAAAATTACTCTTCCTTATTCTAAGCATGAAAAATCAACCTCTAATGTAGTTGGAGTAATAAATGGAACGTCTAAAAATTTACCGCCACTTGTAATTACTGCTCATTTCGATCATGTAGGACAAGATTATTTAAATAATTGTTATGGCGGTGCATTAGATAATGCTTCTGGTACAGCTTTTTTAATGGAGTTATCTAAGAATTTATCAAGTTTCATAAAACCAAAAAGAGATATTATTTTTGTAGCATTAACTGGAGAAGAGTTTGGATTACTTGGATCTTCAAATTTTGCTCAAAATCATGAAAATCTTATAAAAAATAGTGAAATTATTAATTTTGATATGATTGGTGCTGCTAATACCCCTATTTCTATAATGAGTGGATCAGTATGCAAAAGTAATAAAGATGCTAATATAAATTTATTAAATTCATTAAAAACAATCTGTTCAAATAAAAATATCGATTATAAAATTACATTTGAAGATTGTAGTGATCATGCAAGTTTTACTAATATGGGAATGGATTCTATTACATTATGTCATTCTGATACCTCTAAAATTCATACGCTAAATGATAAAGTAGAGTATATTGATACCAAAGCAATTGATGATGTTTATTCTCTTGTTAAAGATGAAATTTCTAATTATGCTTATGATGATTTTAGATTAGTCTTTTATAGTCATAATTTTATTTTATTTTTATTTGCTTTATTCTTATTTATATTCTTTTTACCCACTATCAAGAAAAAATTAAAACAATACGTTAATAAAAATAAAATTCGTGTAATTTAAATTTTGTTTTTCTACTTATTATATATTTTTTGTAAATCAACTATGCTAGATTTTTAAGTGAATAAATCAAAAAAGTTGAGAGTTAAAAATTTTTCATTAACCCTCAACTTTTTTTATTTTAAGCTCTTTAAGTATGAATTTATAAATAAATCCAAATCTCCATCCATAACTGCAGTAACATTAGAAACTTCTACATTTGTTCTATGGTCTTTAACTAAATTATATGGGTGAAATACATATGAACGTATTTGACTTCCCCATCCCATATCTTTTAGTTCTCCAGTTAAATCTTCAATTTTTTCTTTATGAGCTCTTTCTTTTAATTCTATTAACTTTGCTTTAAGCATTCCCATTGCTGTATCTTTATTAGAAAACTGACTTCTTTCATTTTGACATTGCACTACAACACCAGTAGGAAGATGTGTTATTCTCACTGCTGAGTCAGTTTTATTTATATGCTGTCCTCCAGCCCCTGATGCCCTATAAGTATCAATTTTAATATCTTCTGACCTTATATCAATATCTTGTTCTTTTGTAAGCTCTGGTAATACTTCCATTGAAGCAAATGATGTTTGTCTTTTACCATTAGCGTTAAAAGGTGATATTCTAACTAATCTATGAATTCCTTTTTCAGCTTTAAGATATCCATAAGCATATTCTCCTATGACTTTTAGAGTAACGCTCTTTATCCCTGCTTCATCACCTTCAAGTAAGTCAATCATTTCAACTTTATAATTCTTCTTTTCACACCATCTTGTGTACATTCTAAGAAGCATTTCTGTCCAATCATTTGCATCTGTACCTCCAACACCTACGTGTAATGTAAGTATTGCATTATTCTTATCATATTCACCTGACAATAGAATTTCCATATTATAATTATCAATTTCTTCTTCAATCTCTTTTATATTATTAATTATTTCATATGCAGATTCTTCATCGTCATCATCCATAATTTCTTTTAAAACTTCAATATCATCAAGCTTAGATTGAACACTTTCTACTCTTTGAATCTTGTCTTTTATTCTTTTACTCTCTTTAGTTATCTCTTCTGCTCTTTTAGTATCATTCCAAAAGCCATCTTCTTGCATTTGAAATTCCAATTCACTTAATTGTTTTTCCAAATATTCTTTGTCAAAGAGATTCACTCATTTCAAATATAGATTTTTTTATATTAGAAAGTTTTAATAATTCTTTTTCTAATTCAATAATCAATATATTCACCTCTTCATTTTTTATTTTTAATAACACCATATTACTTATAAACAATTACATTTACTTATCCACAGGTTTTATGTGTTAACAGTTGATAAAAATAATATTGTTATTTAAAAAACTCCGTAGCAAATTTCATAATATTATTTTACTATGAAACTTCTACGGAATTTATTATACTATCTTTATAAATATTTTAATATTTATTTTTAAGCTTCTCTACCACAACAATTTTTAAATTTCTTTCCACTTCCGCATGGACATACATCATTTCTTCCAAATTTATTAAGATTTCTAACTGGTCCTACTGGAGCTGATGGTTTATCTCCATGCACAGCATCTGTTTCTTGTGCAACTCTTACTCTTTCAGGTGCTCTTTCCACTTTAACATGGAATAACATCTTTACAGTTTCCTTCTTAATAGAATCTATCATTTCTTCAAACATAGCGCTACCTTCCATTTGATACGCTTGAACAGGATCTACTTGTTTGAATGCTCTAAGTCCAATACCTTGTTTTAAGTTATCCATATTATTAATATGATCCATCCATTTTGTATCAACAGATCTTAAAAGAACAACTCTTTCTATTTCTCTTAATCTTTCTGATGTAAATTCTTCTTCTTTATCTTCGTAGCTTTTAACTGCAACATCATATAAATGATCTACTATTTCTTCCTTTGACATATCTGCAAGTGCAGGTAAATTCACTTCATTTGTTGGTATACATATGTCATTTAAGTATGATATTAAGAATAAGAAGCTTTCTCTATAATCTTCAGCATCTTCTTTAATATGAGCATCAACTGCATCTGATATTACATCTCTTAACATATGTAATATTTCTTCTTTTACATCTTCACCCTCAAGAACTTCTGCTCTTTGTTTGTAGATAACTTCTCTTTGTTTATTCATAACATCATCATATCCTAATAATGTTTTTCTTATATCAAAGTTATTACCTTCAACTTTCTTTTGAGCATTTTCTATAGACTTAGAAACAAGTTTACTTTCTATTGCTTCATCTTCTTGAAGACCAAGTTTTTCAACAACACCTTGAATTTTTTCTGATCCAAAAATTCTCATTAAATCATCTTCTAATGAAATAAAGAATGTTGATTCACCGTTATCTCCTTGTCTACCAGAACGTCCTCTTAATTGGTTATCTATTCTTCTTGATTCATGTCTTTCAGTACCTATTATCTTAAGTCCACCAATTTCAAGAACACCATCTCCAAGCTTAATATCAGTACCTCTACCAGCCATATTAGTAGCTATAGTAACCATACCTTTTTCTCCAGCATGAGTTATTATTTCTGCTTCTTGTTCATGGAATTTTGCATTTAAAACTTGATGTGGAACGCCTTTTTTCTTAAGCATACTTGAAATCAATTCTGATTTTTCAATACTTACAGTACCAACTAGTACTGGTTGACCTACTTCATGCGCCTTTGCTATCTCATCAACAACAGCCATGATCTTTCCTTTTTCACTTTTAAATACTAAATCCGGATTATCTATTCTAACAACTGGTTTATGAGTTGGAACAACAATAACATCTAATCCATAAATTTCTCTAAATTCATTTTCTTCTGTTAATGCTGTACCTGTCATTCCTGATAATTTTTCATACATTCTGAAGTAATTTTGGAACGTAATAGTTGCTAATGTCTTAGATTCTCTTGCAATCTTAACATTTTCTTTAGCTTCTATTGCTTGGTGAAGACCATCCGAATATCGTCTTCCTTCCATAAGTCTTCCTGTAAATTCATCAACAATTATTACTTCTCCATCTTTAACCATGTAATCTTTATCTCTTCTCATTGCATAGTTAGCTTTCAATGCTTGAGTAACATAATGTTGTAATTCTACATTTTCAGCATCTGCATAATTTTCTACTTTAAAAGTTTGTTCTGCTTTATGGAATCCTTCATCAGTTAACATTACTGCATTAGCTTTTTCATCTATTGTATAATCTTTTTCTTTTACTAATGTTTTAACAAAATAATCTGCTACTTTGTAAAATTCTGTAGATTTTTCTCCTTGACCAGAAATTATAAGTGGAGTTCTAGCTTCATCAATTAATATTGAGTCAACTTCATCTACTATAGTAAAGTTCAATTTTCTTTGAACTCTTTCTTCTTTGTATATAACCATATTATCTCTTAAATAATCAAAACCAAATTCATTATTTGTTCCATAAGTTATATCTGAGTTATATGCTTCTCTTCTTTGTTCATTAGTTAATTCATGAACAATAACACCCGTTGTCAATCCCAAAAAGCCATATAATTCTCCCATTTGTTCAGCATCTCTTTTTGCAAGATAATCATTAACTGTTATTATATGAACACCCTTGCCTGTTAATCCGTTTAAATATGCTGGTAAAGTTGCTACTAATGTTTTACCTTCTCCGGTCTTCATTTCAGCTATTCTACCTTGATGTAAAACAACTCCTCCAATAAGTTGCTCATCATAATGTTTCATATTTAATACTCTTTTAGACGCTTCTCTAACTACTGCAAATGCTTCTGGTAAAATATCATCTATTGCTTCACCATTGTTAAGTCTTTCTTTAAACTCTACAGTCTTTGCTTTTAATTCATCATCTGAAAGTTTTTGCATAGCTTCGTCTAATTCATTTATTTTGCTGACAATAGGTCTAATTCTCTTTACTTCTCTTTCACTATATGTTCCAAATACGGCACTTAATAATCCCATAATGTCATCCTTTCAAACTACATATTTTGTCAATAAAAGTAATTTACTTTCTTGCAAATCGTACATTCTATCATTATAACATTCTCTATCAATTATTTTCAATAAAATTTACAATTTTTTGTTTAATATCAATTTCCAGCATAAGAATAATGTGGATTATATATACGTTTTTTATTAAAGTTACCTTAAACCTAGATTTTATCTAGCTTTTTTCATTTAATTTACCATAAAATAAAAATCCTCTAGCATATTACTAGAGGATTTCCAAATTTTTGTTTTATCTATATTCTGGATCTAACAATCCATAATCGCCATCTTTTCTTTTATATATTACATTTATTTTATTACTTTCTACATCTTGATAAACAAAGAAATTATGTCCTACTAATTCCATTTGAAGTATTGCTTCATCTACATCCATAGGTTTAACACCAAATCTCTTTCTTTTAACTAGCTTGGCTTCTTCTTCATCAGCTGCAACTGGAGACAAATCTACTATTTCTCCAAACTTTAATGATCCATTCTTTTTTCTAGATAATTTAGTTTTTTGTTTTCTAATTTGTCTTTCTAGCTTTTCCTCAACTAAATCTATAGCTCTATACATGTCTTCATTAGCTTCTTCTCCTCTTAATACGACTCCATTAAAAGGTATCATGACTTCTACTATTTGCCTATTTCTTTGTACGCTTAAAGTAGCCTTGGCTTCTATATCAGAATTAAAATATTTTCCTAACTTTGAAATTTTCTTTTCAACCATTTCTCTCAATGCATTAGTTAACTCAATATTTTTTGCTATAACTATTACTTTCATAAAAATCCAGCCCCTCTCTGTATAAAACCTTTTAGACAAAATTTATTTTATTTATTAACTATATTTTACTACTTTTTTTCCTAGTTAACAAGAGTAATATTCAGAATTTACAGAAAATTCTTAGTTTCTATTTTATTCTTTTTATTACAAAATATTACTTATGAACATATAAAAAAAGTAAAGCTAGTTGACCTGGTTTTTGCCCCCACACTCGCCTGCTGGAGCTTTTGCTACTAAAAGTTAATTCCTCACTACTAACCCTCTCACTCTTCATGAATGGCAGGACTCACTTCTATACCGCACCATGCTCATTAGACATTTTGTCTAACTTAAGTGGATCGTTTTGCCTGCGACTAGCATCGACTTTCAACCACAAACCTAGCTTTACATTAATATTATATATGACTTTTCGCTAAGGTCAATAGTTTTATTTCTTTTGCTCCATATTTTTTTAATACTTTATATCCTTCTCTTATTGTAAAACCAGTAGTTGTAACGTCATCAATAAGTATTATTTTTTTATCATTTAAATCAATTTTCTTTATTATATCAAAAGAACCACTAATATTTTCTTTTCTTTCATTTTTATTTAACATTTTTTGTTCTTTTGTGTCTTTTACTTTAATTAATATTTTTTTACATTCCATATTTAACGAACTAGCGATTTTTTTAGCAATATATTCACATTGATTAAAACCTCGCTTTTTTTGAGATTTAGTAGTCATAGGTATATATGTTATTATATATTCTTTATAATTTATATTATCGATAATATATTTTTCTAAAAATTCAGATAGGATATCCCCTGCTGTAAAATTATTCTTATACTTAAATTTAAGTATAAGCTCTTTTATTACTCCACCATAATACCCATAACTTATTATCTCATTATCATTGTTTTTAATACATGTAATTTTAGACTTACAAATATCACATATTCCAGTATAGTCATTTCTATTACATAATATACAATAATTTTCAATTGGATATATTATTGAAACTACACTTTCATATATAATTTTTATTATTTTTTTGATCTTTTTTCCCATATTTTTCTGTTAAATTCTCTTGATAATTCTTTTGCTTTATCAATATCTTCTGAAACACTATTAGATACTAATAACACTTCAGGTAACTCCTTATTTATTTGTCCTATTTTTCCACATAAATACATGAGTTTCTTGTACGTGTACCTAATATCATCTGCAAATAAGATAACCGCATCATTAACAAGACAATATTCACTCAACTCCTTAACTTTATCAGTTATTATAAATATTGCCTTATCTTTATATTTTAATACTCTACCACATCTTTTAAATTCCTCTTCTTCAGATACCTTTATAACTTTTACACCTTTCATTATTAATTGTGTTTCAAAATATTCATAAACCGAATTTAATCTTTCCTTATCTGGAGTATAAATAGCAACTTTCTTTCTCATATTTACAAACCATTTAAGATATTCATATAAATTATACGGTATATCTGTGTTTAAGTTTATTCTTGTTGTTAAAATTCTAGGTTCAACAAATGGTTTTTCATAATTATATGGTGATAATTCAATAAATTCTCCATTTAAACTTATTTTCTCTATTCCATAAAATATTATTTTGTTACTTAAAATAGAACAAATATCCATTTTATTTCTTAGATTTAAATTATCAATATTTGAAAAATATCCTATATCATCAAATATAATTAAATCGTATTTTCCTCTAATAAGACCTAAATTTCTTTCATTTACAAATGTTAAATTAGTAATTCCTTTACCACATTCAATATACGAATAAGTTATCTCTAAGTTAACTTCTCTTAATAGAGTTAATAATTCTCTATTTTCTCTATTATTTCCCCAAATATACAGTATCTTTCCGCCTTGCATCGAAATTTCATTTATTATATCTGAAAATATATATGATGTATTAAAAGGCACTGTAATTATATTTAAAAATTTTATGTTCTTTTTATACCAATGAGCTATTTTATCTATTGCATAATTCAATTCTTCATAATCAAGCTGATTATATTTGCCCATCTAAAAATCTCCTTTTATAAATTATAATATTATGCTACTCTATTGCATTAGTCAGTATATCTTTAATTCTATATTTTAATCCAGAATACCGCTCCATGATATTCGTATTTCCAACCATGTAAATTAAAGCTCTTTTCACACCTACAACTACAACAAGTTCTTTTGCTCTAGTTATACCCGTATATAAAAGATTTCTATTCATCAAAAAAGGACTTCCCATAAATACGGGAATTATTACAACTTTAAATTCACTACCTTGACTTTTATGTATTGTAGTAGCATATGCTAGGTCTAATTCATCTAAATACATAAAGTCATATATAACTTTTCGTTCATCATCGAATGTTATAGTAAAGCTTTTATTTTCTTCATCTATACTTTGTATAAAACCTAAATCCCCATTAAATACTCCAACACCTTCATATTCTCCCTCACCTTTAATTCTAGTCCATTTTAAAGAATAATTATTTTTAGTTTGCATTACTTTATCACCTTCTCTAAAAATAATTTCTTTTATCTTCTTTTCTTTCTTGTCTTTTGATGGTGGATTAAATACCTTTTGAAGATTTATATTTAAATTATTTACTCCAAGTACTCCCTTTCTCATAGGACTTAAAACTTGCATATCTCTAAACTTATCCCATTGCTTATTAAAACTTGGAAGTCTCCTATTTATTAAATCTATGATAACATTAACTGTTTTGTTTAAGTTTTCTTCACCAATAAAGAAAAAATCTTTATTCTTTTGATTTAATATAGGTGCCTCACCTTGATTTATTCTATGAGCATTAGTTGTTATTAAACTTTCAGTTTCTTGCCTAAATATTTCATTTAGCCTTACAACTTTAATATATTCACTTTCTATTAAATCTTTTAATACATTCCCAGCTCCCACTGATGGTAATTGATCAACATCACCAACAATTATTAATCTAGTACCTAAATTAACAGCTTTTAATAAATTATGCATAAGCATTATGTCTATCATGGAAGCTTCATCTATAATTATGACATCAGTATCTAATGGAGATGATTCACTTTTTCCAAAAACAGAATCATCTTCTGATACACCTATTTCTAATAATCTGTGTATAGTCTTTGATTCACGACCTGTTGATTCTGTCATTCTTTTTGCAGCTCTTCCAGTTGGTGCACCTAATATTACATCCATGCCGTTTTTTTCATATATATCAATTATACATTTAATTATAGTGGTTTTTCCTGTACCAGGACCACCTGTTATTATTTCAATCCCATTATTAAAAGCTCCAAGTATAGCTTCTCTTTGAGATGTAGCAAACTTTATATTATATTCCTTTTCTAATACATTTATTTCAAAATCCAAGTCCGAATTAATAGTTTGTATTGTTTGCATACCTAAAGTAATTATTTTATTCGTAACTCCTAACTCACAATAATAGTAAGGGAGCAAATATACAGCTTCTTCTTCTCCCAATTTTTCTAATATTATATTTTTGGAAGCAGCTATTGAGTATACATTCTCCTCTATTAATATTCTTTCAATGGATAAAAGTTTTTCACAATCTTCTATTAATTTTTCTTTTGGCATATATGTATTCCCTAATAAACAAAACTGATTTAAAGCATGCTTTATACCACTTTTTATTCTAAACTCTGAATTATCACTTATACCAAGATTCATAGCAATTCTATCTGCCGTTTTAAATCCAATTCCAACTATCTCTTCAGATAATATATAAGGATTTTCTGAAACTATTTGGTTAGATGATGGTCCAAATTTTTTATATATTTTCATACATTGATTATTACTTAACCCATACTTATGGAAATGTAGTATAACTTCCTTTAATCCATTCTGTTCCATATAAGATTCATATATTATCATGAACTTCTTTTTTCCTATACCTTCTATTTCCATTAATCTTTCTATATGATTTTCTAGTATATCTAAAGTTTCTTCACCAAACTTATCAATTATCTTTTTAGCTGTAACAGGACCTATTCCATGTATTATTCCTGCACTTAAATATTTCTCTATTCCATCTAATGAATCTGGCAATACCTCTTCAAATTCAGCTATTTGGAATTGCTGTCCAAACTGCTTGTGCACAGTCCAATGTCCTTTTATTTTTACATTTTGTCCCTCTTTTATAAATGGAATAGTCCCAACTGCACTTATTAAGTTTTTAGCAGTTCTTATTTTACAAACTACATATCCAGTTTCTTCACTTTTAAATACGATGTTTTCAACAAAGCCATCTATGACTTCCATATAATCTCTCCAAATCATCAAAATAAATTTATTTTATAAACTCTATTAATCTAATCTTTATTAAAAATAATGTTTATAATATTATACTATGAATAATAAATTTATAAAAATTTAAATACATACTGTTTATATTATCGACATGATCTTTAAAAATAATATGTTGTTTTAATAAGAATCTTTTTAAAATTCGATATAGCTTTACTTATGAATACATCACCACTTTGCTAAAATATTTTAATAATATAAATTCCTAAAGAATAAAAAAACTTATCTTACTATTAATACACTTAATAAGTAAGATAAGTCTTTATAAATTATATAAAATTCATTAGATTTCTAAATATATTTTTTTATTTCTTCTAATTTATTTAATCTTTCCCATGGTAAATCAAGATCAGTTCTTCCAAAATGTCCATAAGCAGCAGTTTGCTTAAATATAGGCTTTCTTAAATCTAAATCTCTTATTATAGCACCTGGTCTTAAATCAAATACTTTTTCTACTATTTCAACAATCTTATCCTCTGGCATTTTACCTGTTCCAAAAGTTTCAATTTCAATAGAAACTGGTTTTGCAACCCCTATAGCATAAGCTAATTGTATTTCTAATTTATCTGCAATACCTGCTGCAACTAAGTTCTTAGCCACCCATCTTGCTGCATAAGCTGCTGATCTATCAACCTTTGTTGAATCCTTGCCTGAGAATGCTCCACCACCGTGTCTTCCATATCCACCGTATGTATCAACTATTATTTTTCTTCCTGTTAATCCTGAATCCCCTTGAGGACCCCCTACAACGAATCTTCCAGTTGGATTTATAAAGTATCTAGTTTCTGAATCTAATAATTCAGCTGGAACTACTGAGTTTATTACATGTTCTTTTATATCTTTTTCTATTGTTTCTAATGATACTTCTTCACCATGTTGAGTAGATATAACTATTGTATCTATTCTCTTAGGCTTATTGTTTTCATATTCAACAGTAACTTGTGTTTTTCCATCTGGTCTTAAATAATCTAAAGTTCCATCTTTTCTTACTTCTGTAAGTCTTCTAGATAATTTATGAGCCATATAAATTGGTAGTGGCATGTATGCATCTGTTTCATTAGTAGCGAAACCAAACATCATACCTTGATCTCCAGCACCTACTGCTTCTACCTCATCTTTTTGACCTTTTTTAGATTCAAGAGCTTCATCAACTCCCATTGCTATATCTGCTGATTGTTCATCTATAGTAGTCATAACTGAACAAGTGTCACAATCAAATCCATATTTTGCTCTATCATATCCAATTTCTCTAACTGTTTCTCTAACAACTTTAGGAATATCAACATAACAATTAGTTGATATTTCTCCCATTACCATAACTAGTCCTGTAGTAGTACATGTTTCACATGCAACTCTCGCATTTGGATCCTTAGTTAAAATAGCATCTAAAATAGCATCTGAAATTTGATCGCACATTTTATCTGGATGCCCTTCTGTAACTGATTCTGATGTAAATAATCTTCTCATTGTTTTCTCCCTTCATTCTGCTCTTTATTATAATAAATTCTTAAACTTATATTTGATTTTGATAAATTTCTAAAGAATAAAAAAACCCTTCTATAAGAAGAGTACTAATTCAATAATCCTTTTCTTATCTTGTAGATACAATTTATCTACAGGAATTGGCACCTTGTATACACAGGTTGCCGGGTTTCATAGGGCCCTTTCCCTCCACCTCTCTCGATAAGAGTAACTTTAATTTAATTTTCATTCGTATTTTAACATATGGTGTTTACTTAGTCAACCTATAATTTTTAGTAATTAATAAAACTATCTAATTAATAGTTTTTCCTATTTTCTATAAAATCTATATCTTTATAACCTTATTTTAAAATTAAATATGTACATAAACTATACTTACAATAACTTCTGACTATTAAATAATAAAAAAGAGAATAAACTATGTTTATTCTCTTTGGTGGAGGAAGATGGATTCGAACCATCGAAACGTAACGTAACAGATTTACAGTCTGCCCCCTTTGGCCACTCGGGAATTCCTCCGCGTTATGGAGCTGGCAATAGGAATCGAACCTACAACCTGCTGATTACAAGTCAGCTGCTCTACCGTTGAGCCATGCCAGCACTTATTTACTTTTTAATTAATGGTGGGCACAACAGGGCTCGAACCTGTGACCCTCTGCTTGTAAGGCAGATGCTCTCCCAGCTGAGCTATGCGCCCATTAAATTGGTGGAGGAAGATGGATTCGAACCATCGAAACGTAACGTAACAGATTTACAGTCTGCCCCCTTTGGCCACTCGGGAATTCCTCCTAGTTTTATGGAGCTGGCAATAGGAATCGAACCTACAACCTGCTGATTACAAGTCAGCTGCTCTACCGTTGAGCCATGCCAGCATTTTTTACTTTTTAATTAATGGTGGGCACAACAGGGCTCGAACCTGTGACCCTCTGCTTGTAAGGCAGATGCTCTCCCAGCTGAGCTATGCGCCCATTAATTGGTGGAGGAAGATGGATTCGAACCATCGAAACGTAACGTAACAGATTTACAGTCTGCCCCCTTTGGCCACTCGGGAATTCCTCCAAAATATTCTTTTTTTGTTTTGTTGCGTTGTTGCCAATCAACAATGACTAGTATATATTCAATCCAATTATATTTCAAGTCTTACATATACTCATGTACTTAAATTATATTTATATTACTTTATTTTACTTTATAATACTTCTGTTTAGTATATAACTTTAATTATTTTTTCAAATTTAAATCTAATACTTCTATATCTATAAATTTAGAAAAAATTCCTCTTAACTTTATATAATCCTGTGTTGATAATCTTGTTTGAAAAACTTTAAAAGCTCTCATCAAACCTTCATTTTCATCTTCTAAATTAAATGCTTCTTCAACTTTTCCTATATCACTTGTTGATAATTTATATACTATTCTTGTTAAATTCTTTTTATCATCTTCAGATAATATCGTCATTACAGTGTTTTTATTAACTGTATACATAGATCTTGAATATGACATTACACTTACACTATCATTATTGCTAGTAATTATTGCTTTGGCATCTTTAGGCTGCCAATAAAATATTAAATAAATATTCATTAATAATGCAAAAGTCATAAATATGATAGTTAAAATTCTCTTCATTATTGCTCACCTCTCATTCTAATATTTTCCACTTTGTTTTTTTTTATACTTTAAACCACATTTTTTATTAAATCCCATCATATATATATGTTAAGAGGGGAGGGTATTGCATTTGACTAAACACAAAGTAAATTATAAATCAACAGATGCTTGTTTTGAGATATCTGAAGCAATTAAGGATTATCTTAATAATAAAACAATAATAGTCTGTATCGGTACTGATAAATGTATTGGTGATTGTTTAGGTCCTTTAGTAGGCTCAATTTTAAAAGATAGCTCATTTGAATTACCTGTATACGGTACACTTTCAAGTCCTATACACGCTTTAAACATAGATGATCGACTAGAAGAAATATACGAAAAACATCCTGATTCTCCAATAATAGGAGTAGATGCATGCCTTGGTAATAAAGATGCTATTGGAGAAATTCATACTAGAGATTATGCTATACATCCCGGAAAAGGTGTTGGTAAAGAGTTACCTGAAGTTGGTATAGCTTCAATAATCGGTATAGTTGATACTGTTAATAATTCAGAAGTATTTTCTTCTTACAGCATAAGACTTTCTTTAGTTATGGACATGGCTAAATTAATATCAAAAGCTTTAATCGATGCATATAATCTAAAAAAATAAAATCATCCCAAAACTNNAGTTTTGGGATGATTTTATTCTTTTTATTCAATAAGAACTATTTCTTGAGAATTTAATTCATTGTCTAACTTATCTAATTGTCCTAAAACTGCTCCTGTTCCTTCAGCAACGCACTCAATAGCATTTTCAGCTATAGTTACTTCCACACCAGTTCTAAACTCTATGAGCTTATCAAGCCCATATAATAATGCACCGCCACCAGTCATTAATATGCCTTTTTCTATTATATCTGCAGCTAATTCAGGTGGAGTTCTTTCTAAGACTGTCTTAACTACATCAACTATAGATTCAACAGATTCTTCTAATGCTTCTCTAATTTCTTCTGTGCCTATTTCTAACTCATCTGGCAATCCTGTTACTAGGTTTCTTCCCTTCATCTTAGCAGTTAAACTTCTAGAACCTTTAAACGCTGAACCTATACCTATTTTTAAATCTTCAGCCGTTTTTTCTCCAATCATTATTTTATATTTATTTCTTACATATTTTATGATTGCTTCAGTAAATTTGTCTCCTGCAATCTTAATTGAAGATCTCTCAACTATTCCACCTAATGAAATAACAGCTATATCACAAGTTCCTCCACCTATATCTATAACCATGTTTCCATTAGGCTTTGTTATATCAATGCCTGCACCAATTGCTGCTGCCAATGGTTCTTCAATTAAATGAACTGTTTTCGCTCCAGAATTTCTTGCTGCATCAATAACAGCTCTTTTTTCAACTTCTGTAGCTTGAGAAGGTACACAGACCATAACCTTAGGCGCTGTAATATTTCTCTTTCCGCACGCTTTTCTTATAAATTCTTTTAACATTCTTTCTGTTATATCATAATTTGAAATAACCCCATCTCTCAATGGACGAACAGCAACTATATTTCCAGGCGTACGACCTATCATTCTTCTTGCTTCTTCACCCACAGCCAATAATTTATTATTATTTTTATTTATGGCTACTACAGATGGTTCTTTTAATATTACACCTTTGCCTTTTACATAAACTAGCACAGTAGCTGTACCTAAATCAATTCCAAGGTCTGTCCCAGTTCTCCAAAACCACATTCATCATTCACTCCTAAATCGCATATTCTTACCATTAATAACATTTTTCTACTAATTCTATATTATAAACCTATTATGTTTATCGTTCAATAGCTTTATACTTCATTTTTGTAGCTTTTCCACCTCTAATATGACGTTCAGCTTTATTTAATTCTAATATTGTATGGGTTTCTTCTGCTATTATAGGATTTATTTTAGGCAATCTTTCTGTCATGTCTTTGTGAATAGTACTTTTACTAACCCCAAAAACTTTTGCAGTCTTTCTTATTGTGGCTTTTGAATCTATAATATATTTAGCAACTTCTAACACTCTTTCCTCTATATAATCCTTCAAACTATACAACCTCCTTAAAATAATATTTTAAGAATAACTCAATAATAATTATTGAGTTATTCATTTAGTAAGAATTTTTTCCTTAAACTTTTATTTAAGTTTAATATATTTTTCTGGATTTACTTGTTCTCCATTTGGATTAATTACTTGTAAATTCAAATATTCACCAAATGTTTCTTTATCATATAATTTAGCTGTATCTCCAATCTTAGCGATTACTTGATTGGCTGTAACTTTATCTCCAGCTTTTACAGAAACATTTTTATCAAGATTTCCATACCTTGTCTTTAATCCATTGGCATGTTTAATTTCTACTACTGTACCCTCTTCAACGCCTGCATTTTCTACAACATCAACAATTCCATCTGCAGCTGCTTTAACTTCTGTTCCAATTTTAGAACTTATATTTACACCTCTTATAGTTCTGTATAAATTATCTTCTACTTTTACTGGTGCTGGATAAGTATATCCTCTACTTATTTTTCCCTCTATTGGATTTGATAAGTTAACTGTTGTTGAAGCAACACTTTTAGCAGTTTCCTTAGAAGCAGTTTCTTTATTTACCTTGGGTTCATCTTTTGCAGTATTCTCTACTCTCTCCGCATTTGGAATTTCATTTGTAACGCTTTTATCATTAATATTTAAAGTTAGCTCTTTTTCTGGTTGTTGAACCTTTGCAACTTCATGTTGGTTACTTATTCTTTTATAAGAAACAGTTCCTACAGCAGCCATAACGCAAAGGCATAGAAATAAAGCAATATAAAAGCTCTCCTTTCTTAATAAGTCTCTAAACTTTCCTTTAAAATTTTTGTCCATATTAACACCTCCTTTTTTCATTATTTCCCTTTTGTAGAAATTAATACACTAATACTGTTTTTTTATATATAAATTAAAAAATAAAAAAACAAGCCATATTATTTATTTTTAATAATATAGCTTGTTTTCTTATAATTTAATTTTGAATTTATATATTTCCAATAAATTCAAATTATTTATAAGTTATATTTTTTATTTCAACCCCATCATAATAATGAGTTAATATTTCATTATATTTTTTACCATCTTTAGCCATAGCATTAGCCCCCCACTGACTCATTCCAACTCCATGACCATATCCAGTACAATCTATTTTTATAATATTATCTTTTATTGTCCAATTAAAATTTGTGGAATTTAAATTAAATAATTTTCTAAATTCAGTTCCCTTTATAATTTGATCACCTATCTTTAATTCTTTTACTGCTCCCCCCTCTGTATATGAATCTATATTCATACTAGAACCTATATTATTTTTTAATAAATTTAAATTAGAATAATTTTTATTTATTTTATCTATGAAATCATCTAAATTAACTTCTATAAAGCTTTTGTATTTAGGAGCAATTTCTTCACCTGTACTATCTGTAGATTTTAAATATGGTATATCATTTGAAAATACATCTTTAGCACTTTCTGTTTTTCCTGAACTAATTGCAAAAAATTGTGGATATTCCAACACTTTTCCATCATAAACAAGTACTTGTCCTTCTGTATCTTTAACTGCTTTTTTTATCTTATCCCAATTTTTATTACCATCTTTTTCACTCCACTTTTTCATTCTCTCATTCTTGTCCATATATACTTGACAATGAGTCGTATCACATATTTCACCTTCACTCTCGCTGGCTTCTTTACAAGGATTGTTGAGTTTGTTTATATAATAAGTTCTTGCAGCTACAGCTTGTGCTTTTAATGCATCTTCATCAAAATTAGCTGGCATTTCACTTGCCACTACTCCAATAATATATTCTTCTATATCTATTTCATCAAGCTTGTCTTTATCTTTTCTATATAATTTAACCTTTTTATTTTTAGGCAGCTCTATTTTATATGTTTCTTTCACTACACTGTTATTAATTTCAAATGGTTTAAATATGTTAAAATCAGAATTTAAAAAAACTATTGGGGATAATATTAATATTATAAGTATTATTAATGTTATTAGTATTATTAACTTTATGTCTTTATTAAATTTGTTACTCCTCATAACTCTTTCCTCCCATACCCTACATCTAAATATATGCTCAAAATCAAGAATTATGTTAAGCCATTAAATATATAAAATAAAATATAATTTTAAAGGGTAAGAATTTACTCTCACCCTTTATTTATACATCTATTCTATAGATTTCAGCACCAAGCTTCCTAAATTTTTCTTCTACATTAACATATCCTCTATCTATATGATATATATCTCCTATTTCTGTTTCTCCTTCTGCAGCTAATCCTGCTAATATCATTGCTGCTCCTGCTCTTAAATCTGTTGCTTTTACTTTAGCTCCAGTTAGCTTAGGTGCACCATCAATTATAGCAGTT
This sequence comes from Clostridium sp. ZBS2, assembly GCF_023845855.1. NCBI lineage: Bacteria > Bacillati > Bacillota > Clostridia > Eubacteriales > Clostridiaceae > Clostridium > Clostridium sp. ZBS2. The sequence continues at coordinate 57,001 of NZ_JAMQIF010000006.1, read as the reverse complement.
CTTCCATCAATTTTTATATTAGCTCCCATTCTTAATAATTCTGTAACATGCATAAATCTATTTTCAAATATAGTTTCAGTTATAATACTTGTTCCTTTAGTTAAACATAATAAACTCATCATTTGAGCTTGCATATCAGTTGGAAAGCCTGGATATGGTAATGTTTTTATATCAACTGGTCTTTTTTCTCCTGTACCATCTACTATAATTGAATCATTCTTTAATCTATTAAATTCAATTCCACATTCTTTTAGTTTTTCTATGACAGGCCTTAAGTGATCTTCATTTACTCCATTAATTTTTATAATACTATTTGTTATTCCTGCTGCTATCATAAATGTTCCTGCTTCAATTCTATCGTATATAGGGGTATAACTTATTCCTTTTAATTCTTTTACTCCATGTATAGTTATCTTTCCTCTTCCTGCACCTTCTATATTAGCTCCCATACTATTTAAAAATCTTGCTAAATCTTCGATTTCAGGTTCTTCTGCTGCATTTTCTATTATCGTTGTTCCATTTGCTAATATTGATGCTGTTAAAATGTTTTCAGTTGCACCTACTGATGGAAAGTCTAAATATATTCTATTTCCCACTAAATTTTTAGCTTTAACTTCAACAAATCCATGACCAATATTAATATCAGCCCCAAGAGCTTTGAATCCTTTTAGATGTAAATCTATAGGTCTACTTCCAATATTACATCCACCAGGTAGTGATAATTTACAATATCCAAATCTTGATAGCATAGGACCCATTATCAAAAATGATGCTCTCATTTTTCTAATAAGATCAGTATTAGCATCAACAGGATTTAAATTTTTAGTATTAATTTTTAATTTATTATTTATTTTTGAAAAACTAATATTACAATTTAATTGAGATAACAATTGACAAATAACTTCTACATCTTCCAACATAGGTGTGTTGTTTATAGTAATATCTTCTGGACATAATATAGTAGCTGCAATTATAGGTAAAACTGAGTTTTTAGCACAACTTATATCAACTTCACCTTCTAGTTTTTTTACACCTTTAACTATTATTTTTTCCATATTATCCTCCATAATTAATTGTTAAACAACCAAAATAAATTGTATATTTATTTTGGTTGTACTAGTATGTTGTAAATATTATAGGTGTTCCAATAATTATATAAGATTTGTCATTATAGCTAACTAGTGCAAAATTCATCTTTTCACCTAATTTTGAAATCCCAGTTCCTGTATAACCATTGCTAATACTCAACATATTTAAATTCACAAGAGATATTAATTCACTAAAATCATTTAATGATTTATCATTATCTATTCTTCCTTTATAATATAAAAATATTTGCACATCTTCCACGTTGGTTTTTTTTATGTTCTCTACTAATTCCTCTAAATGTTTTGTATCATATTTAGAATTTGTATTTATTAAAGTTACTTCAACATATGTGTAGCTATCTTTTTCCCACAAATTAACACAAGCTTTAATATTTTCATTAGAAACATCAAAACTTCTATCATCAACTTTAGTATATTTTCCTTTTAATTCATTAATCAAATATTTTTTTAAAAATATTTGTTCTACATTAATATTTTTTTTAGTTTTAAATTGTACTTTTAATCCGTTTTCTTCAAAATAACTTTCATTAACTATGCTATTTTCTAAAGTATAAAAAGATTCACTATTAATGTCCTTAGCTGAAATAGCTGCCATATTAAAAAATAAAAATAATATGAGCAAAAATAAACTATATTTAAACTTCATATTTATACCCCCTATTCATTTTTTAATTATGAACAGCTATTTAATTTTTTATTCCATTTATTTAGTTAAGTTTATAATATCAATATATAAATTTTTCGCTAATTTGTGCCAAATAAAAGCTAAAAAAAAGCTTAAGAGGATATTCCTCTCAAGCTTTTTAATTCATTTTTTTTAAGTTTATTCTCTCAATAGATTTTAATAATGCTAATTCTGCTCTTTCTTTATCGTATTTATTTCCTTCAAGTAATCTTTTTTCAGCTCTTTCTTTTGCTTTTTCTGCTCTATTTAAATCAATATCGTCAGAAAATTCAGCAGAATCACTAAAAATTGTCATTTCATTATTAAACATACTTGCGATTCCTTTAGAAACAAATAGCTTTTTATCTTTTCCTTCAGCATCTGTAAATTCTACAATAGATGATATCGTACTTGTTACCATATTAGCATGATTTGCTAATATCTCTAATCTTCCTATACTATTTCTTAAAAATATTCTTTTTATATTACCATTAAATACGTCTTTATCAGGGGTAACAATCTTTAATAAAAAGGTATCAGCCATACTAATCATCTCCCTATGCTAAACTTTTAGCTTTTTGTACAGCTTCATCAACTGAACCAATGAATAAGAATGCTGATTCTGGTAAATCATCATATTTACCTTCTAAAATTTCTTTAAACCCTCTTATTGTTTCTTTTACAGAAACATATTTTCCAGGCATTCCTGTAAATTGTTCACCTACTGTAAATGGTTGTGATAAAAATCTTTGTACTTTTCTTGCTCTAGAAACTACTGCCTTATCTTCATCAGATAATTCATCTACACCTAATATAGCTATGATATCTTGTAATTCCTTATATCTTTCAAGTATGTTCTTAATTTTTGTAGCCACATTATAATGTTCTTCACCAACAATTCTAGGATCTAATATTCTAGATGAAGATTCTAGTGGATCTACTGCTGGATATATTCCTAATTCAACTATACTTCTTGATAGAACTGTTGTTGCATCTAGATGTGAGAATGTTGTTGCTGGTGCTGGGTCTGTTAAGTCATCAGCAGGAACATAAACTGCTTGAACAGATGTTATAGAACCACTCTTAGTTGATGTAATTCTTTCTTGAAGTGCACCCATTTCAGTTGCTAATGTTGGTTGATAACCAACAGCTGATGGTATTCTTCCAAGTAATGCTGAAACTTCTGATCCAGCTTGAGTAAATCTAAATATGTTATCTATAAATAATAATACATCTTGACCTTTATCTCTAAAATATTCAGCCATAGTTAAACCTGTTAATGCAACTCTCATTCTAGCACCAGGTGGCTCATTCATTTGACCAAATACTAAGGCTGTTTTATTTATAACGCCTGAATCTTTCATTTCATGGTAAAGATCATTACCTTCTCTTGATCTTTCTCCAACTCCAGTAAATACTGATAATCCACCATGTTCTTTAGCTATATTGTTTATTAATTCTTGAATTAATACTGTTTTTCCAACTCCGGCTCCACCAAAAAGACCTATTTTTCCACCTCTTTGATATGGTGCAAGCAAATCTATAACCTTGATACCTGTTTCAAACATTTCTGGTTCAACGGCTTGATCTTTAAAGCTTGGTGCTGGTCTATGAATTTGATAAATCTCTTCAGCATCTACATCTCCTGCATTGTCAATAGGCTTTCCTAATACATTAAAAAGTCTTCCTAATACAGCTTCTCCTACTGGTACAGAAATAGCTTTTTCCGTATCAATTGCATCCATTCCTCTTTTTAATCCTTCAGTTGCTTCCATAGCAATTGTTCTTACTATATCATCACCAACATGTTGCTCAACTTCAGCAATTAGCGTTCTTTCTCCCATATCGATACTAATTGCATTGTATAAATTTGGAAGAGAATCTGAATCAAACTTTATATCAACTACTGGTCCAATTACTTGAACTACTTTTCCAATTTTACCAGGCATAAAAATACCTCCTTACTATTTTTGAGCTTCTGCTCCTCCAACTATTTCTGATATTTCTTGGGTAATAATTTGTTGTCTTATTCTGTTGTATTTTAGATTTAAATTATCTAATATATCATTTGCATTTTGAGTAGCTCCGTCCATTGCTGTCATTCTTGAACTTTGTTCACTACATTTAGCACTTAATAAAATATTTCTAAACTTACCTTTTAAATGAATATTTAATGCATTAATTAAAACTTCTTCATTATTAGGTTCAGTTATAAATTCTTCTGATACACTAGTAATTTTTTCTATTGGTAAAAGTTTTTCTGCTTTTGGTTCTTGTTTTACTGGAGAAACAAAATCTAAGTATGCAACATTAATTTCTGAAACTTCTCCATCTTTATACATTTTAAGAGCATTTTCAAAAACAATTTTAACTTCCTTTACTGTTGGTATATCTGGTATATCAACATAATCGGCTACTGTATCAAGACCTATTCTTTTTATATAACTTAAGCCTTTACTTCCAACAGTAATTACTTTTATGTTTTCTTTTTCATCTCTAATTAAACTATCTAAGTAAGATACTACAGTGTTATTATAACTACCACATAAGCCTGTATCTGATGATACTAAAATGTATAATTTATACTTACTTTTGTTAGATTTAAAATAAATATTATCATCATCTCCTGAAATAGTTGATGCAAGCTTTTCTATAATTTTTTCAGTTTCTTCAAAAAACTTTTTATTTGTTAATAATTCTTTTCTAGTTTTTCTTAACTTAGAAGTGGCAACAAGTCCCATAGCATTAGTTATTTTTCTTGTACTTTCTACTGACTTTATTCTTCGTTTAATTTCTATAAGTCCAGCTGAACCCATACTTTCTACCTCCTAAAGAAGGGCATAGCTTAAAACTAAGCTATGCTTCTTGTAAAAATATCTTTTTAAACTCAACTATCGCTACTTCTAATTTAGCTTTTATTTCATCTGTTAAAACTTTTTCTTCAGCAATTTGTTTTCCTAATTCTCTATAATGAGTATCTACATATTCTAACAATTCTTTTTCAAATTTCTTTATATGTTCTACTTTTATATCAGATAAGAAATCATTAACTGCTGTATATAATATAACAATTTGTTTTTCAACTTCTAAAGGTTTGTATTGATCTTGTTTTAATATTTCTACCAATCTCTTACCTTTTTCAAGTCTCTTTTTAGAATCTTTATCTAAATCTGATCCAAATTGAGCAAATGCTGCTAATTCTCTATATTGTGCAAGTTCTAGTCTTAATGTACCTGTTACTTGCTTCATTGCTTTAATTTGAGCATTACCACCAACTCTTGATACTGATATACCAGCATTAACAGCAGGTCTTTGTCCAGAATTGAATAAATCAGATTCTAAGAATATTTGACCATCTGTAATTGATATAACATTTGTTGGTATATATGCTGTTATGTCTCCAGCTAGAGTTTCTATTATAGGAAGAGCTGTTAGTGATCCTCCACCTTTTTCATCTGATAATTTAGCTGCTCTTTCAAGCAATCTTGAATGAATATAGAAAACATCTCCTGGATAAGCTTCTCTGCCTGGCGGTCTTCTAAGAAGTAATGACATTGTTCTATAAGCTACTGCGTGCTTAGATAAATCATCATAAACTATCAATACATCTTTTCCTTGATTCATGAAGTATTCACCAATACTACATCCTGCATATGGAGCAAGATATTGTAATGGAGCAGAATCTGCTGCTGTTGAACTTACTATTATACTATAATCCATAGCACCCATTTCAGTTAATGTATTAACTATATGTGCAACTGTAGATTGTTTTTGTCCAATAGCTACATAAATACATATTACATCTTTTCCTTTTTGATTTAATATAGTATCTATAACAAGTGCTGTTTTTCCTGTTTGTCTATCGCCTATTATAAGTTCTCTTTGACCTTTACCTATTGGTATCATTGAGTCAATAGCTTTAATTCCTGTTTGTAATGGTTCATTAACAGAACTTCTATCTATGATGCTAGGTGCTTTAACTTCTATAGGTCTAGTTTGATTTGTGTTTATTGGGCCTTTTCCATCAAGTTCTTCACCTAATGAATTAACAACTCTACCTATTAACGCTTCACCTACTGGAACTTCAACTATTTTTCCTGAACCCTTAACAATATCTCCTTCTTTTATACCTTCTTCATTTCCTAAAAGAACACATCCGACATTGTCTTGTTCTAGATTTAAAGCCATTCCATATACATCATTTGGAAATTCTAGTAATTCGCCTTCCATACAGTTATCTAATCCATAAACTCTTGAAACTCCATCTCCGACTTGAATTATAGTACCAGAATCTACTGTTTTTATTTGTTTTTCATATTTTTCTATCTCTTTTTTGATAATAGAAGTTATTTCTTCTGGCTTAATATTCATGGATTCACCTCTATTTCTGTTTAAGCATTAAATCTTTCATTTCTTCTATTTTAGATTTGACAGTATCATCTATTACATCATTACCAACTCTTACATAAACTCCACCTAATAAATTACGATCTACTTCAGTTTCAAATAAAATATTTTTATCATATTTCTTTTGAAAAATATTTCTTAAGTTATCAAGTTCATTTGATAAAAGTGGTATAGCTGTTTTTATAATACCTTTTAATGTATTTTTTCTTTCAAGATCTATCTTTTCCATCTCATTTAATTTTTCTCTAAGATAAAGTATTCTATCTTTTTCAATTAATATAAGAAGAAAAGAAAGTAACTCTTCATCAATCTTGTTTTTAAAAATACTAATAAATGTTTTCTTTTTTTTCTTTGTACTTATTTGAGGATGTTTTATTACTTCATGAAATTCATGATTATTTTCAATAATCTCACAAATTTCTCTTAAATCTTGTAAGTATTCATCCACTTTTCCTTTTTTTTCAGCAACTTGGTAAAGTGCTAATGCATATCGCCTATCTAAGTATTCATACATAGCTACATACCTACCTTAGTAATAAAATCGCTTATAAGTTCTCTATGTTTACTTTCATCTATGTTTTCTTCTAAAGCCTTAATTGAAAGTTCTATAGCTAAATCTACTGCTTGTTTTTTTATTTCATACTCAGCTTTTTCTTTTTCACGTTGTATATCAGTTTTAGCTCTTTCTAATAAAGATTTAGCTTCTTCATTAGCATCTTCTACTATTTCATCATATACTTTATTAGCTTTTACTTTTTGATTTTCGGTAATTTTTTTACCTTCTTCTTTAGCTGATTGCAATATTCTTTGATTTTCTAGTAGATACATTCTTGCTTTTTCTGAGTCTTCATCAACTTTTAATAATTGTTCATCAACAAAATCTTGTCTTTCATTAATTATACCTTTTATTTTGTCCCAGAAAAAATGCTTTAAAATAGCAACTAGAATACAAAAGTTAATTATTGTCATCAAAATTACTGAATAATTAGTTTCCATATCCTTATCTATATCCTCCCTTCGGAGTCAATATAATCAACTCATAAATATTATTTTGTTAATATCATAAATGCAATTATTAATCCATAAATAGCTGTTGCTTCTGCAAGTCCAGCTCCTATGATTAATGCAGTTTGAATTTTACTTGCTGCTTCTGGTTGTCTTGCAATTGCTTCTGTAGCCCTTCCTGTAGCTATACCAATTCCAATACCTGCCCCTAATCCTGTTAATACAGCAATACCTGCTCCGATAACTGCTAAATCCATCGTAATTCCTCCTTAAAATAAATAATTTTTCACTAATGTTCTGCTGTTGTTTTAATATTAATTATAGTTAACATAGTAAATACTAGCATTTGGATTGTTCCATCAAACAAATCAAAATATCCATGGACTATTATTGGTAAACCAATTTGAGCTACCATGCCTATATGTCCTAATGCTTTGTATACTAAATCAACTAAAATTGTCGCTGCTAACATGTTACCAAAAAGTCTGAGTGCTAAAGATACAGGTAACATAACTCTTTCCATAATATTTATAGGTAACATACCTATAAATGGATGTCCAAAACCTTTTAAATATCTGCCTAAGCCATTTCTCTTAATTGCAGTAAAATTAATAACTACAAATGTTGTAATTGCAAGACCAACAGTTACACTTAAGTTTTGTGTTGGCGGTTTTATACCAACTAATCCTGTAAAATTTAATAATAGTAAGTAAATTATCAATGTACCTACATAGGGTACAAACCCTACATAACTTTCTCCCATAGTATTACTAACAAGTGAAGTTACTGTTTCATAAAACTTTTCTAATGCAGCTTGTTTCTTATCTGGCTTTTGTTTTAAATTCCTTGTTAGTAAATATGCCGTTATTGCTACAGCTAGAATTATTATCCATTGAACTATTACTTCTGGAATAATATCTACTGGGAAATCTCCAATTTTAAAGGAAAATACAACCTTACTGGGTTCCACTTTAAACACTTCCTTTCTTACTGTTTATACAGTTAAATGTTAAAAATACATAATGTGAGATAAAGCCACACATATAACAAGAAATGTATTCTACATTTTTTATAAAAGGTAATGATGCTAAAATTACAATACCTATTTTTAATGGTACACTCATAGTTATGTATTTATTTTTATTACTATACCCTAAAAAACTTCTGGTAATATACACATTTATCATAAAGTTAATTAAAGATACTATAATACCTGCTAAATATATACTTGCATCCTTAAAAGAAAAAAGGATACTTATAATTAAAGATACTAAAAGTCCACCCCTTAAATCTAATTTAATCATATCTTTAAGAAGTTTAATCGGCTCTCTATTCATAACTCTCTCCTCTTGACTTCAATATGAGATATTATATAACCATATCAATGTTTAATAAAATACTATTTATAGTAATAAATTGCTTTTTATTCTCGTAATATGTGTTTATCTTCTATTTCCTTTGGTATATGCAGGTAAATTTCTCATTTAATCAGATTATCTTTAAAAATAAAATAATCAACATCAGTTCTTGCAATTATCAGAATATTCATTTTTTTGAATATTTTCTTTTTTTTTATGGTATCGTTTTCTGATGTTATTTTACATGAATATACAAGTTTTATTAAACTTTATTCAATTTTTTTGTTGGATTTTTTTGTAATTTTGTAAAACGTTGTCGTTTTTGTTTTTGTACTAATGAATATAAAAAATTTGCTTTATTCAATTTTTTTTTTTTATATTCATTGATAAACCCAGTTACAGGCTTATAATCACTTTATTAAGTAGTATTTATAATTATTTAATTCAATATTGTTCTTTACATCTTGCATATATTCTTATTACATATACCATTAAATAGAGCAAAATTTGAAATTTGTAGGAATTCATTCATAACTATTATATTTATGTTATGTAATTTTATTACCTTTTATTATAATAAATTATAATAATTTATTATTACTGTATAAAAAAAACTACACTTATAAATTAACTTTTTATTTGTAAATTACAATCTTTAAATCTTATTTATTAATTTAATTAAAAATTAATAACTAGAATTTTAAAATTATGATTAAAATCCTTAATCTTTCTAAGATAATATGCTTTAAAATACTTATTAAGAACCTTTCATTTAACTTTCCAGTGTCAATTTTCAACTAAACATTTACCTTAACCTAGATTTTATAAACCTTTTAAACTTTAAAAAACGGTATTCTAAAAGTTATCCACAAATTCTTTAATAATATAAATTCCTAAAGAATAAAAAAATTGCTATGATTAATAATCATAGCAATTTTCTTAAGAGTAATTAGTACTACTAATTATAGTCTTTCAACTATAAGAGCAGTTCCCATTCCTCCACCTATACAAAGTGTTGCTAAACCTTTTTTAGCATCTCTTTTTTCCATTTCATGAAGTAATGTAACAAGAATTCTACCACCAGATGCTCCAACTGGATGTCCTAATGCGATAGCTCCTCCGTTAACATTAACTTTTTCCATATCGAATTTTAAATCTCTAGCAACTGCTAAACTTTGAGCTGCAAAAGCTTCATTAGCTTCGATTAAATCCATATCGTCTATTGTTAAGTTAGCTTCTTCTAAAGCTTTCTTAGTTGCATGGAATGGTCCATATCCCATTATAGATGGATCTAATCCTTTTGATCCGTAAGAAAGTATTTTAGCTAATGGCTTAACTCCTAATTCTGCTGCTTTTTCAGCACTCATAACAACGAAAGCTGCTGCTCCATCATTTATTCCTGAAGCATTACCTGCTGTTACTGTTCCTTCTTTAATGAAGGCTGGTTTTAATTTAGCTAAAGATTCTTTAGTTGTTCCAAATCTTGGGAATTCATCAGTATCAAATACTTTTGGTTCTCCCTTTCTTTGTGGAATCATAACTGGAACTATTTCATCTTTAAATCTTCCAGTTTCAATTGCTTTTTGAGCTTTTTGTTGAGATGAAGCTGAGAAAGCATCTTGTTCTTCTCTAGTTAATCCCCATTGTTTTGCGATATTTTCAGCAGTAACACCCATATGATAGTTGTTAAATGCATCCCATAATCCATCTTTTATCATAGTATCTGTCATTTTAGCGTCGCCCATTCTTTGGCCCCATCTAGCACCTGGTAATACATATGGTGCTGCTGACATGTTTTCCATACCACCAGCAACTATAACATCAGCATCTCCTGCTTTTATCATTTGAGCTGCTAAACTAACTGCTCTTAATCCTGAACCACAAACTTTGTTGATTGTCATTGATGGAATTTCTACTGGTAATCCTGCTTTAACAGATGATTGTCTAGCTGGATTTTGTCCTAAACCAGCTTGTATAACATTACCCATTATAACTTCTTCAACAGCTTCTGGTTTAATACCAGCTCTGTTTACAGCTTCTTTAATTACAGTTGCTCCTAATTCTACTGCTGGAACAGTTTTTAATGATCCACCAAAGCTTCCAAGAGCTGTTCTTACTGCACTTACAATAACTACTTCTTTCATGTGTAAATCCTCCTAAAAATTATATATGTTTAATATCCTTATCGTTAAATTATTAACATAACATAATTATACATTTATTCTTTTTATTAATCAAGACTTTATTGTTAAATTTTAGACAAAGTTTATATTTATATTTTAAATTCTTCAACTTCTTTTTCACTTAACTCAAAATATCTCAATATAGAATCTACTATTCTAATTGAAGCAACACCATCTCCGTATGGATTTACTGCTTTACTCATATTACTATATGCATCAACATCATTTAATAATTTATTTGCTTCACTAACTATTTTTTCTACATCAGTACCAACTAGTTTAACTGTTCCATATTGTACTGCTTCTGGTCTTTCTGTAACATCTCTTAATACTAATACTGGTTTTCCTAAATGTGGTGCTTCTTCTTGTAATCCACCTGAATCAGTCATAACTAAATATGATTTATTCATTAAATTATGAGTTTCTTTAGTGTCTAATGGTGGTAATAAATGAACTCTGTCTAAATTGCCTAATTTTTCAAACACTACATCTTTAACAATTGGATTCAAATGAACTAAATATACTAATTCAACATCTTCATTATTTAAAACGATTTGCTTTAATGAATCACAAATATTATTTATTCCTTCACCCCAATTTTCTCTTCTATGAGCCGTTACCATTATAACTTTTTTATTAAAATCTATTTTCTTTAATTCATCATTTTCAAATTCATAATTTTCCTCTACTGTATACTTCATAGCATCTATAACAGTGTTTCCAGTTATATAAATAATATCTTCTGAAACACCCTCTTTTAATAAATTCTCTTTAGAACTTTTTGTCGGTGCAAAATGTAAATCAGACAAGTTTCCTGTTAGCCTTCTATTCATTTCTTCAGGAAATGGGAAATATTTATTAAACGTTCTAAGTCCAGCTTCTACATGACCAACTTTTATTTGCTTATAAAATGCTGCTAATGCTCCTGCAAAAGTTGTTGTAGTATCTCCATGTACTAATATCATATCCGGCTTTTCTTGTTCAAATATTTCTTCTAATCCCTCTAATACTTTATTTGTTATTCCAGTTAAAGTTTGTCTTGTTTTCATTATATTTAAATCAAAGTCTGGTTTTATATTAAATAACTCTAAAACTTGATCCAACATTTCTCTGTGTTGAGCTGTAACGCACACCTTAGATTCTATTTCTTCTCTTTTTTTTAGCTCTTGAACTAATGGAGCCATTTTTATTGCTTCAGGTCTCGTTCCAAATATAGTTATAACTTTCTTTTTACTCATAGTATTTCCTCCAATCTGCGATAATAGATCTTACATACTTATTTTTTATATATAAAAATCTATTAATTCTTGTTAATATTTTTTGCATTATGTTTGTATATATTCTAAATTTAATCTATATAATTTTTTAATAACCAAAGTCCTCATTTATGTTTAATGAATCATCATTTTTTACCCAATCTTCTACATCTATTTTAATGTAATCTTCTTTATCCTTTCTTATAACAACATAAGAAATTCCGGCATTAATTATAAGTCTTTTACACATAGAACAAGAATTAGCATTTTCCACATATGCTCTTGTCTTAACATCTCTTCCTACTAGATATAATGTTGCTCCAATCATATCTCTTCGTGATGCACTAATTATAGCATTAGCTTCACTATGTACACTTCTACAAAGTTCATAATGTGTTCCTCTAGGGACTTGTAATTTTTCTCTTATGCAACTATTAATATCTATACAGTTCTTTCTTCCTCTTGGAGCTCCGGTATATCCTGTTGATATTATTTCATCATTTTTAACTATTATTGAGCCATAATTTCTTCTTAGGCATGTACCTCTTTCCAATACAGTTTCAGCAATATCTAAATAATAATTTTCTTTGATTGTTCTTTCCATTTTTAATTCTCCTAAAAATAACATTATTTATGTTAATTATAACAGATAAATTTAAAAGGAGTATCTTTAAAATTTTTATTTAAGATACTCCTTTTGTAATAATATAAAATATTATTTAGTTCCGAATAATCTGTCTCCGGCATCGCCTAATCCAGGAACTATATAACCTTTTTCATTTAATTTTTCATCTACAGAAGCTACATATATATCTACATCAGGATGTTTTTGTTGTACTAATTCTATTCCTTCTGGAGCTGAAATTAAACACATTAGTTTTAAATTCTTAGCCCCTTTTTCTTTTAACATAGTTAATGCATCTGCTGCTGAGCCACCTGTAGCAAGCATTGGATCTACAACTATAACATCTCTTTCTTCTATATCTTTTGGAAGCTTACAAAAATATTCTACTGGTTGTAATGTTTCTTCATCTCTATATAATCCTATATGACCGATTTTAGCAGCTGGTATTAAACTAAGAACACCATCAACCATTCCAAGACCTGCTCTTAAAATAGGCACTATAGCCATTTTCTTTCCAGAAACAACTCTACATTTTGTTTTACAAACAGGAGTCTCAATTTCTACTTCATCCATATTTATATCTCTTGTTGCTTCATAAGTTAGTAACATTGAGATTTCTTTTACTAATTCCTTAAAATCCTTTGATCCTGTATCCTTACTTCTTACCATCGAAAGCTTATGTAGCACTAATGGATGATTAACTTCAATTACTTTACTCATATTTATCCCTCCAAAATTAAATGTTTAAATATATTAAATTTAATATTATTTACTGTGTTTAGCTTCTATTGCACTAATCTTATCTATTCTCTTTTGATGTCTATCACCTTCAAACTTAGATGATATAAAAGTTTTTACTATGTCTAAAGCAAGACCAGTTCCAACAACCCTTTGACCTAATGTTAATATATTTGCATTATTATGTTGTCTTGTTGCATGTGCACTAAAAGTATCTGAACATAATGCAGCTCTTATACCTGCAACCTTATTAGCAGCAATTCCTATACCTATTCCTGTACCACAAACTAATATTCCAAGTTCGAATTCCTTAGCTACAACAGCTTCTGCTACTGGTAATGCTATATCTGGATAATCGCAAGATTCTGTTGAATGTGTACCAAAATCTTTAACTTCATGTCCTTCACTTTCTAGAAATTTTATAATTTCTTGTTTTAATTCAAATCCACCATGATCGCATCCGATTGCTAATTTCATAATCAAAACCTCCATACTATAATATATCTATTCATAAAAAAAGAAGAAAAAGCAGATTATTAAACTTTATCTTCCTCTTATTTTAAGCAATAATCAAAATCTTATTTATATATTCTTGTAAAATTATACTTCTATAATATCAAATCCAGCGGCTTTATTTAGTCTATTCATAATAGCTATTCCTACACCTTTTTCTTCATAAGCCTCTGCTAATATTACATCTGCACCTAAATCATCGCATTTTCTTAATGATTCAAATAAATTTTGTGCAACCATAAGTAAATTTTCTCTACTGCCTAGTACTACTTTGATTCCTTTATTATATTCTTTTTCATTTTCTTGTATTGTAAGTATACACACCTTTTTATTATTATCTATATAATAATCTACCATTTCTTTCATTTTTTCAATAGTTTTTTTTCTTTCACCTGAAATTATCTTAACTTTAGCTTTAGGTGCATAGTGTCTATATTTCATTCCTGGTGCTTTTGGTTTTAAATCACCAGTACTCTTTTTCATTATAGCTCCATCTATTTCTATTTTATTATCTATCTGTTTTAACATTTCTAAAGTTATTCCACCTGGTCTTAATACTAATGGTGGATTAACTGTACAATCTAATATTGTTGATTCTAATCCTATATCACTTTTATTTCCACCGACTATACAGTCTACTCTACCTGACAAATCTTCTATGCATCTTTCTACATCTGTCGGGCTAGGTCTTCCACTTATATTAGCAGATGGTGCTGCAATAACCGTATTAGACATCTCTATTAATTTTAATGCTATTTCATTATTAGGCATTCTTATTCCTATAGTATCTAAATTTGCACTAGTCATATTAGGAATTATAGACTTCTTCTTTAAAATTAATGTTAATGGACCTGGCCAATATTTGTCTATTAATTTTTGAGCTATTTCTGGTATATCTTCAACTAAATTTTCTATATTTTTTGATGCAACATGAACAATTAAAGGATTATCTTGAGGTCTTCCTTTAGCTATAAAAATTTTTTTAACAGCATCTTCATTTAACGCATCAGAACCTAATCCATATACAGTTTCTGTTGGAAAAGCAACTATGCCACCATTTTTTATTATTTGTGCTGCTTCTTTCATTTTTTCTTCATCATCAATAATATTATTAATTTTTATAATATTGGTATTCAAAATATGTGCCTTCTTTCTTTAAACTATTGTTTGTCCTCGTGCAATCTTTATATTTTGTATACTATAATCAGTATATATAGCTTTAACACAATTTCTATATATGCAGTCTAATAATAAATACTTCTTTAATCCGCCTTTTCTTACTATTTGAAAATAATAGGTTTTATTTGGATTTTTCTCCTGTATCTTATCATATTCCTTTTTTATTTTAGGATGTCTTTTAAGAAAATTAGCATCTACAGTTCTCAATAGACTATTTTTAAATGAGACACTTGTAATAATAATTATTTCCATATCATAATCCGATTTATTAGTATGTACTAAAACAACTTTGTCACATAATATTAACGATGTTGTTGTTAATATTCCTGTTTTAAACGTTAGACGATTATTATTACATCTGTATTCTACCTTATATCCATTTAATTTAATAAGTATAGAAATTACTATTAAAAATTCAATAAAGGTTAAATATATTAAATAAAATACATTTAAAAGATTAGTTATTAATAAAACTGCCGGTAGTGTAGTTGCTAATATTATCATAAATATTATAAATCTTTTTAAAGATGATTTTTCTTTCTTTATAGCAGTATAAATATCTATAACATCACCCCCTATTATTTAAAAGCCTCACATTCTAAAATGTAAGGCTATTAAATAATGTCTGACATTTAAAGCAATGTCTTACATTTCACTATTTCCCATTTTTTGCATTTTTTCTGCTTGATCTGCAGTTATTAATGCATTTATCATTTCTTGAACATCCCCATCTAAGAATGAATCTAATTTATATAATGTTAATCCTATTCTATGGTCAGTAATTCTTCCTTGTGGATAGTTATATGTTCTTATTCTTTCACTTCTATCACCAGTTCCTACTTGGCTCTTTCTATCTGCAGCTATTCCATCTGCTCTTTCTTGTTCTGCTTTTTCAAATAATCTTGATCTAAGAACTTTCATAGCTTTTTCTTTGTTTTTTAATTGAGATTTTTCATCTTGACATGATACAACAAGACCACTAGGTAAATGTGTTATTCTTACAGCTGAGTCTGTAGTATTAACGCATTGTCCACCATGACCAGAAGCTCTAAATACATCTATTCTAACATCTTTGTCTGCTATTTCTATTTCAACATCATCAACTTCTGGTAATACTGCTACTGTTACAGTTGAAGTATGTATTCTTCCACTAGATTCTGTATCTGGAACTCTTTGAACTCTATGTACTCCACTTTCATACTTTAATTTTGAGTATGCTCCATTTCCTTTAATCATAAAGACAACTTCTTTAAAACCACCAATATCAGTTTCATTTAAACTCATTATTTCTGTAGACCATCTTTGTCTTTCAGCGTATCTTGTATACATTCTAAATAAATTGTATGCAAATAAAGCAGCTTCTTCTCCACCTGCTCCACCTCTTATTTCAACAAAAACGTTCTTATCGTCATTTGGATCTTTAGGAAGTAATAATATTTGAATTTCTTTTTCTAATTCTACTTCTCTTTGAGATAAAGATGATATTTCTTCATTAAGCATTTCTTTCATTTCTTTATCGCTTTCTTCGTTTAGCATATCTTTATTAACTTCTAAATCTTCAATTACTTGTTTGTATTCTTTATATGCATTAACAATGATTTCTAGGTCAGATTGTTCTTTGCATAATTTTCTCCATTCATTTTGATTTTGCATAATTGATGGATCACTAATTTTAACTGATAGTTCATCATACTTATTTTCTATAAAGGCTAATTTATCTAATAACATTTAATCACTCCGTAATTCATTTTTACACATATCATATATAAAATATTTTTAATAATATATTTTAATTTCACTTCAAAAATTTCGTTAAATATGGTCTTATTAAATGAAATATTATTTCCTTAAATTCAAGACCACTTAGTATTATAGCATATTTTTAAACTCTTAATCAATAATCAGGTATATATAGAATGTATTCTTTAGTTAATTAAATTTATTATACCCTCTTATATAAAAATAAATTTATAATAATTTTACATTTAAGTTGTTATTTATAATATTTTCCTAGTACTACTCTATCTAATCCTGCTAAATCTTTTATTATTTTTACTTCAATAAAATTCTTTTCTTCCATTAATCCTTTTACATCAGTACCTTGATTATAACCTATTTCAAATGCTAATATTCCGCTTTTATTTAAAACACTTATACTTTCATTTATTATTCTTTTATAAAAATCTAATCCATCTTTTCCACCACTCAAAGCTGTGTGTGGTTCATAATTTTTAACATCTTCCATTAAATCATTTATTTCACATTCTTCTATATATGGGGGATTAGAAACTATAATATCATATATCTTTGCTTCATTTATGCTTTTATTCAGTAGGTCACTCTTTATAAAACTTGCTCTATCTGAAACATTAAATTTTTCTATATTAATTAATGTAACTTTTTCTGGACTTTCATAATAATCAATTAAATCTACATTAATATCTTTTCTTAAATTAGCTAAAGCTACTCCTATCGCACCTGAACCACAGCATAAATCACATATATTTTTGCTATTATTTTCATCTATATATTTTAAAACTTCCTCAACCAATATTTCTGTATCTGCTCTTGGAATAAGTACTCCTGGTTCTACATAAAAATTCATATTCATAAATTCACATTCATTTAATATATATTTAACTGGCATTTTTTCTTTTCTCTTATTAACAAGTTCCATATATATTTTTTCATTTGTTTCATCTATTTTTTCTTCTCTATGCGTTATTAAATATATCTTTTCTTTATTTAATACTTTACCTAATAATAATTCTGCATCTAATCTTGAAGTACTAATTCCACAGTCCTTCAAAATAGCAGTTCCTACATTTAATAATTCACCTATATTTTTATTATTCATCATCTTCAATACCTTCCGCTGCTTTAAGTGATGCAATTGCAACTTCTATCTGATAATCATCTGGTTCCTTTGTAGTTAAGTATTGTAATTTTAATCCTGGCCATGCAATTGCTTTTGCCAAAGAATTGTTATTCTTTCCTAACCATTTTATCAATTCATAAGTAATCCCTGTAATTACAGGTATTAATACAATTCTTAATATTAATCTTTCGGTGATACTTCCCCATCCTGTAAAAGAAAATACAATTATACTAACAAACATTATTAAAAATAAAAAATTTGTTCCACATCTAGGATGAAATCTACTACACTTTTTAACATTTTCCACAGTTAACTTATCCTCATGTTCATAACAAAATATAGTTTTATGCTCTGCTCCATGATATTCTAGAACTCTATATATATCGTCTAATTTACTTATAATAAACATATAGCCTATAAGTATAATTATTCTAATAATAGCTTCTATAAAATTTAACAAAACATGAGATATAGTAAAATTTTTAAACAAAGCTGCTATACTAGTTGGCAATAATACAAAAAGAGCTATAGATATCATAAATGAAAATATTAAAGTCATAGCCATGATTAAATCATTTGATTTATCTCCTAATTTTTTATTAATCCATTTTTCAAATTTTGAAGGTTCCTCATCTTCATCAAAAAACGATGCAGAGTAATTTAATGAATTCATTCCAACTTTTAATGAATCAATTAATACAAAAAAACCTCTTAAAAAAGGAATATTTAAAAATTTATATTTTTTAGTTATTGATTCTGTTTTATCCATCTTTATTTCTATATTTCCTCTTGAAGTTCTAACAGCTGTAGCTAAACCTCTGGTACCTCTCATCATGACACCTTCAATAACTGCTTGACCTCCGACATCGCATCTTTTCATATCTCTTCTCCCCAATTATCATTTATTTTTCAATTAATCTTTTTATATTTGTAATAACATTCACCACATAAAGATTCATAATGAACATCATTTTCTTCATCTATTGCCACTTGTTGTCCTTGAAATACAAATTTATCATTAATTTTTCTACCATTTAATATAGCTTTTTTTCCACACGCACATATTGTCTTCATTTCTTCAATGCTATGTGCTAATAATAATAATCTTGTACTACCTTCAAATCCATTCATTTTAAAATCCGTTCTTAATCCATAACATATAATAGGAATATCTAATGTAACAGCAATCTTAAATAACTGATCTATTTGATTTGATTTCATAAATTGTACTTCGTCAACTAATAGACAATCAATTTTTGATTTTTGATTTATATATTCTGATACTAAATCAAAAATATTATCTTTTTCTGAAATCATAATATCTACTTTTTTTTCCACACCAAGTCTAGATACTATTTTATCTCCACCTTTATTATCAACAGATGGCTTTATAATAACTACATTCATTCCCCGTTCTTCATAATTATACGCCACTTGCATTAAATGAGTAGATTTTCCAGAATTCATTGCTCCATACCTAAAATATAATTTGCTCATGCTTAAATACTCCTCTTCTTTTAATTATCTTAATCGATTATAACATTTAATACATATGTAAAAAAGAGCTTTTTACTACCATAAATTTGTATTGACCGTCATATTACGCTATGATATAATTTAATAGCTATTTAATAATAGTAATAATAAGTTAACTTATTGGAAGAGGTGAAAAATATGAAACAAGGCATACATCCAGAATACCACACAGACGCAGTGGTTAAGTGTGCATGTGGAAACACTTTTACAACTGGTTCTGTTAAAGAAGAACTTAAAGTTGAAATATGCTCTAAATGCCACCCATTCTTCACTGGTAAGCAAAAGATCGTTGACGTTGGCGGTAGAGTTGAAAAATTCAACAAAAGATTCAATCTTGATACTAAATAGAACGTTGAGGGAAAGACTTAGTCTTTCCCATTTTCTTTTTATGCATATATAATTAAAAGCTCTATAAAATAATATTTAAAAATTATGTTAAACATGATAAACTACTTGTATGTAATTTAGTAGAAATGAGTGGAATTTAATGAAAAAAGTTTTAATTTTAACAACTTCTACGGGGCAAGGTCATAATCAAGCTGCTGATTCTATATCAGCAACATTTAAAAGCTCTGGATATGAAACTGTTAAATATGATTTCTTATATAAAGGTAGTAAATTTTTAAGTGATTTAATTGTAAAAGGATATGAAATTCTAGCTTGTAAGCTTCCATATTTTTATGGATTATTTTATAAGTTAACAGACACCAAATTTACTAATAAATTATTAAAAATAGTTTTTTTCTTTACTAAAAAGAAGTTATTTAAATTAATAAATGATACTAAACCAGACATAATAGTGGCTACTCATGCATTATCTATAAATATAGTAACAGCATTTAAAAAACAAGGATTGAATATTCCTTATATATTAATAGTTACAGATTTTAAGGCACACTATACTTATATAAGTGATTCTGTAGATGCTTATATTACTGGAAGCAACTACACAAAACACTCTTTAATAAATAAAGGAATAAATCCAGATATAATATATCCTATTGGTATTCCTATTAAGAAGATTTTTTATAATAAAAATAGTTCTCTTAAAAATTTAAATGATGAATATTTTAATTTATTATTAATGAGCGGAAGTCTTGGATTAAATACAATTTCATTAGTTTTAAAAGAATTATTAAAAAATCCTCATAAATTAAGAATAACAGTAGTTTGTGGAAAAAATAAAAAATTAGAAAAATCATTATATGATTATTGTTCTAATAATTCTTATAACAATAAAAAACTACATATTTTAGGATTTACAAAAGATATTCCTACATTAATGGATTATTGCGATATAATAATTTCAAAACCTGGCGGATTAACCGTAACTGAATCTATTGTGAAAAATATTCCTTTAATAATTCCTTTTGCAATTCCTGGTCAAGAGATGGAAAATACAGATTTTTTAGTTAAATCCGGTTACTCTCTTTACGTAAAAGATTTAACTCAATTAAATAATACTGTAAATCATTTAATTGATAATCCTATAGAATTGCAAAATTTAAAAAATAAATTAATGCTACAGTCATCTAACTATAGTGTAGATGAAATTGTAAATATAGCTGAAAATTTAACAAATAAAAAATAAGTAGAATTTTAAAACTTCTACTTATTTTTTACTTAATACATTATTTTTTATCTGTTATTCTGCTTTCTTTTTTCAAACTCTACTTTCTTAAATACATTTATAAACTCTTTATTATCTGCAGTTTTAGATAACATACCTATAAGATTTTCTGTTACATCTTCTATGTTTCCATCTCTATACATAACTTTTCTTATTGTATATGCTACTTCTTGTTCTTCTTTAGAGAATATTAGATCTTCTTTTCTAGTTCCTGATTTATAAATATCAATTGCAGGGAATATTCTTCTCTCTTGTAATTTTCTATCAAGATGAACTTCCATATTTCCTGTTCCCTTGAATTCTTCAAATATCATATCATCCATTCTAGATCCTGTATCTACAAGAGCTGTTGCTAAAATGGTTAAACTTCCACCCTCTTCAATATTTCTTGCAGCTCCAAAGAACTTTTTAGGCATTATTAATGCTCCTGGATCTAATCCACCTGATAAAGTTCTGCCTGTTGGTGTTATAGTTAGGTTGTACGCTCTTGATAATCTAGTTATACTATCCATAAGTATCACAACATCTTTACCTTGTTCAACCATTCTTTTAGCTCTTTCTAATACTATTCTTGACACTTTAGCATGATTTTGAGGCTCTTCATCAAATGTTGAATATATTACTTCTCCATTTATAGATCTCTTCATATCTGTAACTTCTTCCGGTCTTTCATCGATAAGAAGAACTATTAGCTTTATATCAGGATAATTTGTAGATATATTTTGTGCTACTTTTTTTAATAAAGTTGTTTTTCCCGCTTTAGGTGGGGCCACTATAATTCCTCTTTGCCCTTTACCTATAGGGCAGATTATATCCATAAGCCTTGATGATAAATCCTTTTCATCAGAAGTCTCAAGTCTTAATCTTTCTTTAGGGTAAATTGGTGTTAATGTTTCAAAATATTTTCTTCCTATTGCCTTTTCAGGATGTTCACCATTTACCTTTTCAACAAATAAAAGAGCTTTAAATTTTTCTCCTTCTTTTGCTTCTCTTACTTTACCTTGTACTTCATCACCTGTTCTTAAATTAAATCTTCTAATTTGAGAAGGTGAAACATAAATATCTTCACTACTAGTTAAATAATTTTTACATCTTAAAAAACCAAAATTATTATTTTCTAGTATCTCTAAAATCCCCTTAGCACTGTTAGATTCGCTTATCATGTTATTTAATTTTTCTTGTTTTAATGCTGGATTTTCCTCATTACTTTTGATACCAGTCTTATTATCTGTATTATTATTAAAACTATTACTATTATTATTAAAATTACTATTATTACTACTATTATTTGAAGCATTATTAGTAAAAGTAGTGTTATTATTAGTAACATTATTACTAATAAACTTATTATCATTTCTTACTTTTGAAGATATTTTTTCTCTTAAAATAACACCTTCTTTTTCTACTGTATTAGGTGATTTTTTTAATATTTCATCTATCAGTTCATTCTTTTTATATTTTGATATATTCTTTATTTCTAATTTTTTTGCAACATCCTTTAATTCAACTAAAGTCATGCTTTCATATACTTGCTTTGTCAAGCCAGCACCTCCAATTTTAAATTAACAAATAAATTATTGCGATAAAAATCATAATAATTTTATTCATTAGCTTCTTATAAACTAATTTAAATTTCTCATTAATAAAAATGCATACTTAAAATTTTATTATTTATATTTCAATTAACATCAGCTTAGGGAATTCTTTTAAGATTCTAAATCAAGATATGTATAAAATAACACTTTTAAATTCTCTTATAACTTATTATATCCAAATAAATATTGCATTAAACATATTTATATCGCATTTATATATTTAAAGTATTACTAATATTATAATTACTTTTAAGATATTAGTAAATATATAATTATTTTAACATAAAAAAGAGTTTTCTTTTNNAAAAGAAAACTCTTTTTTATCTTATCTTTGCTTTATAGCTGCTTCAATAAATCCTGTAAATAAAGGATGTGGTTTATTAGGTCTAGATTTTAATTCCGGATGAAATTGTACAGCTACATACCATGGGTGATTTGTAACTTCAACAATTTCAACTAATCTTCCATCAGGACTAGTTCCAGCTATTTTCATTCCTGATTCAGATATTTGTTGTCTAAATTTATTATTAAATTCATATCTATGTCTATGTCTTTCACTTATAAGTTCAGAATTATAAACTTTATATGAATTACTTTCTATATCTAATTTACAAGGATATTGACCTAATCTCATAGTTCCACCAAGATTTTCAATATCTTTTTGATCATTCATAAGATCTATTACTGGATATTTAGTACATGGATTTATTTCTGAACTATTTGCTCCATCATATCCTAACACATTTCTAGCGTATTCTATAACAGCACATTGCATTCCTAAACAGATTCCAAGAAAAGGTATATTATTTTCTCTAGCATATTTTATAGCTGATATTTTACCTTCTATTCCTCTATCACCAAATCCACCTGGAACTAATATTCCGTCAACACCGCCTAAAACTGCACTTACATCTCCTTGTTCTAGTTCTTCTGCATTAACCCATCTAATTTCTACTTTTGTATTATTCGCATATCCACCATGATTTAATGATTCAACTACTGATATGTATGCATCATGTAATTCTACATATTTACCAACTAATGCAATTTCTATTTTTTCTTTAAGACCTTTAATCTTTTCAACCATTTTAGTCCATTCATAATTGTCTATGTCTCTACATCCTAAATGAAGTTTTTCACAAACTAAATTATCTAATCCTTCTTCATGTAACATTAATGGTACTTCATAAAGATTATCCGCATCTAAGTTTTGAATCACTGAATTTCCATCTATATTACAAAATAATCCTATTTTAGCTTTTATATCATCACTAAGTTCTTTTTCTGTTCTGCAAACTATAATATCAGGTTGTATACCTATAGTTCTCAATTCTTTTACTGAATGTTGAGTAGGTTTTGTTTTTAATTCTCCAGCTTTTCCCAAGTATGGTACTAATGTAACATGAATATAACAAACATTTTCGGCTCCTACTTCACTCTTTATTTGTCTAATAGATTCCAAGAATGGTTGGGATTCAATATCTCCAACTGTTCCGCCTATTTCTGTAATTACTACATCTATGTTTCTTTCTTTTGCTACTTGATATACTTTATCTTTTATAGCATTTGTTATATGAGGAATAACTTGAACTGTTCCACCTAAGTATTCTCCTCTTCTTTCTTTTTCTATAACAGAACTATATATCTTACCAGTTGTAACATTTGAATTTTGAGTTAAACTTTCATCAACGAATCTTTCATAATGACCTAAATCTAAGTCTGTTTCTGCTCCATCATCTGTTACGAAAACTTCCCCATGTTGGTAAGGACTCATTGTTCCTGGGTCTACATTTAAATATGGATCAAATTTTTGAATTGATATATTTAGACCTCTGTTTTTTAATAATCTACCTAATGATGCAGCTGTTATTCCTTTACCTAATGCAGATACAACTCCACCTGTAACAAAAACGTATTTAGTGCTCATATTTATCCTCCCTATGAGAAATTTATTATTTTTTCATTTTTCCTATTGATTATATAATTAATTAGTGATATAATTGAAATTACCCCACTAATTACATAATGGGGTTATTTGTGCTGTAATAATTGCATTGCAACAACATAGATATTATAATAACACACAATTAAATTCATGACTAGACTTTTTTTTATATTTTTTCTATTCTATCTATATTGTCTTGAATTTCAAAATATTTTTTTCTAAAATCTCTATTAATCAATAACTTTTCCTCAGCTGACTTCAAATTATTATTAACACTTTGGGAGGATTTTACTCTTAATATCTCTTTAGCATTTTCTTGTTCTAAGCAACTGTAATTTTTCAAAAGCAATAATAATAAGTATTTATTTTCTCTTTCTTTTAATAATTCTATTAAGTCTTGTTCTCCAATACCGTAGTATTCACAAAGTCCATTAAGTATATTTATATATTTCATTTTACTTATCACAAATATCACCTCCTTATTTAAATTGTTTCCATAAATTTCATATTAATTCAATATATAGATTTTAAAACAATAAAAAATAAAAAAGATAACCCTTGTATAGATTATCTTTTTTTATAAAAACATTTAATATTTATTTATCATTTACCTTTATATCAACTACCAAATTAGTATTCATAGCTACTTGACCTTCTATCCCCATAGAATACTTAACA
The DNA here is from genome assembly GCF_023845855.1 of Clostridium sp. ZBS2. NCBI lineage: Bacteria > Bacillati > Bacillota > Clostridia > Eubacteriales > Clostridiaceae > Clostridium > Clostridium sp. ZBS2. The sequence goes on along the minus strand of NZ_JAMQIF010000006.1, from coordinate 31,702 downwards.
TCAATAGTTCCACCATTTTCATTCACATCTATATCTAAATTTTTAGTATCTACATTCAATTTAAGAATTCCATATGGTGTTTTATATAAAGATGTTGATTTCATTCTTTTTTTAAAGTCCATCTTAGTTGTAGTTGATCCTTTTCTTTCTAATATGAATGAATTATCTCTAATAAAAATTATTGTTTTGGTTCCTTCCATTCCTGATATCTCAGTTTCATCATATTCAACTCTAAATTCATTATCATCTATATAAAATTCGCCAGGTGATATAACTTCTATTAGCTTATTATCATCCATAGAAGCATTGCTTTTAACCGTTATAATAGCCTTCTTTTTCATACTCGTCTCCCTCTTAATATGATATGATATTCAATCATACTATTATGTAAATAACTTTATATTATTATTTGTTTAAATTATAATCTTCTAATTCTTTTTGAGTAACAGAATCTACATTTTTAAATTTATTAAATTCAGTAGATACATTTCCATATTTAACTTCTACAGATTTTTCATCTTTTCCTTTACTATATCTAACTGCAAATCTACAAGCCAAAGTCAAATCTTCTTCCGTTGGATTATTACCTTCTGGAATTATAACCATTGCACCATTAAATTTAGATGTAAGAAATACTAAATCTTCTTTTATTAATAATTTCTTAAACTCTTCCCCTTCCTCTGCTGTTCTAGAAACTATAATTTTAACATTATTAGGAGTAACAAAATGTCTTCCATATTTTAAAAGATTAATTTCTCTTTGTGTAACATCAAATTTTCTATTTACTAATTCTCTAAGTCTAATAGAATAATTAGGTTCTGTTAATTTACATCCACCTGCTGGTGATGGATAATCCTTTATACCCCAACTTTCAGCTAATTCCATTTGAATAGCTCTACTTCTACCAGATATTTTTAGTAATTTTTCTCTATCTACTAAACCATCAATTTCCATTTGAGTAGGATTTAAATTTTGAGCACATAAAGGACGTAGTATTTTATCTGAATACCCAGATTCTTTCTTTACTATATTCAGAGCTTGTCTATTTTGAGACATTGGGCGCTGATTTAAAACTTCACCTGTAATTATGAAGTCAGCATTAAACTTTTCTAATAACTTTCCTGAATAATTCATCATCATTGAGTGACAATCAATACATGGGTTCATATTTTTTCCCCAACCATGTTTAGGATTTCGTACCAAATCAAAATGCTCTTCTGAAAAATCTATAACTTCTAGCTTTATACCTATTTGCTCTGTCATTCTCTTCGCATTTTCTTCATTAAAGAAATATGATTTAAAACAAATCCCTATAACTTCTATACCTTGTTCTTTTATTAACTTTGCTGCTAATATGCTATCAAGTCCTCCTGATATCATAGCTAATGCTTTTGCCATATATTAATCCTCCTATTTATAAAGTAATGTTTATTGATATTTGAATAAATTATCTATTACTTCCACTACTTTAAATTTAATTTTTATATTATCTTTTGAATCCTTTTTGTTAATTTCTTCTTTTATTTTATTTTGAGTTTTTTCGTATTCAATTTTTGCTTTTGACTCATCTACAAAACATAATGGTGGGAACATAACACACCACCAATTTCTTCCTTGTCCACTTCCTATTATAATTCTAAAAGCTTCATAATTTCCTTGTGGCAATACTATATTTCCATAAGATTTTTCCGGAAAATTTTCTCTAGATAATTCAATATTTACATCATAAGCATAATTATTTTCTTTAATTACTTTTTTTGCAATTGATCTTACTTCTTCAACATTATTTTTTATTATTTCTCTAGACTCTTCAAGAGAATCAGATTTATTTAAATAAGGGTATAAGTAATTTATAACCTCATCTCTAACTTTTAATTTTAAACTTTGATCTTCATTTGTATCACTGTTTGCTATAACATGAAATCTTATTAAAGAATTCTTTACTTCTTCATAATTTAACTCTTCAGAACCATTATTATTTACCTTATTAGAACTTGTACATCCTACAATTAATGTAGAAAAAATAATTATAATCACTAAGCAACTTAATACTCTTTTCATAATTTCACACTCCTATACTTGAAATATTTTCCAAATATAGGGATTTTTATTCAATTTATTTTTAAATTGTTCTAGTTATAAATACATCTACATATTTTTCTTTCATCTTTTCATAACACTTTTGGGCTTTTAACATGTCATCAAAGAAACCAAATACAGTTGGACCACTTCCACTCATCATGCTTCCTAAAGCTCCACATGTATTGATTTCCTCTTTTATTGTAGAGATAATCTTATATCTACCTAAAGTAACATTTTCAAGTAAATTTTTCATATTATTTGCTATAAAATCAATATTATTTTTTTTAATATTTGATATTAATTCATTTGTTTTAGGGTGAAAAATAACCTTTGATAAATCAAAAGCCTTATAAACCTCTTTAGTTGATACTCCAAATGGAGGTTTTACCACAACTAAAATTTTATTTCTAAATGGTTTTAATTTAGTAACTTTTTCTCCAATTCCTTCACATAATGCAGTACCACCACAAATACAATACGGTACATCTGCACCCAAATTTAATCCTAAATTCATTAATTCCTGCTGAGATGCATTTATATTAAACATTTTATTCATAATTTTCAAAACCGCAGCTGCATCAGTACTTCCACCTGCCAATCCTGCTGAAACAGGTATATTTTTTTCTATATTTATACAAATCCCACTTTTTATATTATAAGTTTCTTTAAATAAATTAGCCGCTTTATATGCTAAATTTCTTTCATCTGTAGGCACATAAGACTTATTACATTTCAGGCTTATTCCACTCGGAATCTTTTCAACTTGAACTATATCATATAAATCTATGTTTTGCATTATCATTTTTAATAAATGATACCCATCTTCTCTCTTGCCAATTACATCTAAGGAAATATTTATTTTTGCATAAGCCTTAATATTCATTTTTCTTTGCCCCTTCTAAGTACTTTAGGCACTTTAAAGAAAATAATTTCTATTCAGTTATTTAAGTAAAATAAAAAAATATCAAACTAAAATTTCTGAATACTTATGTTCTTTCAAATGCCTTAGTAACATTCTAACATAGGGAAAAAATCCTGTCTAATTAAGAATAAAATATTTCTTTTATAAATTAGATAACTTTAAATCCAAGGAATTATTGGAATTTTTATTATTTATATATTTTACAATTGATTCTAAATCTTCAAAAAACACTACTATTGTATCGCCTTTTTTACTTATCATTAATGCCTTTTCTAAAGCTTTTGTTTCATCTAAACATACATGTATTTTAGCATTTCTATTTTTCCTTAACACACCATTTTTTATTAGTGAAGCAATTTCTCCTTCACTTCTTCCTCTTCTATCTTTATCTTCTTTTATTATTATTTTATCTAAAATTTCAGAACATATTTCGCCTATTTCTATAGCTATATCATCACATCTATCACCAGGAATTCCTATTACCCCAATTAAATCTTTATCTCCTTTGATTTTAGATAAAGATGATAGTACCGCTTTATATCCTTCTATATTGTGACCATAATCTAATATTATTTTTCTATCTTCTATTTCATAAATATTAAATCTTCCATTATTACTATTTAAATCAAAGTTCATTATACCTTTTGAAATCATACAATAATCTACATTAAGGCCTACTAAAGCTCCACATGCAGCCATTATATTTTCTAAATTATATTTTAATAAACCATTATAAGAAAGCGGTACGTCATTTATAGAACATATTAAATATCTTTTATGATTATTTACTACAACTATATTATCATTTTCTATAAAGACAGATATTCCACCATAACTTATATTTTTTTGTATTAATTCATTATCAGCATACTTTGAGAAAAATATTTTATTGGCTTTAATTCTATTAATTATAGTTTTGCTCCATTCATCATCAGCATTTAATATAGTGAATCCATCTTCTTTTACTGCTTCTCCAACTAATGATTTAACAAAGCTTAACTCTTCCATAGAATTAATACCATCTAAACCTAAGTGATCATTAGTTATATTAGTTATCACAGAAATATCTGCAATATCATAAGCTAATCCTTTTCTAATTAATCCGCCTCTTGCGGTTTCTAATACAGCTATATCAACATCCCTATTTAATAATATTGTTTTTGCACTGTTAAACCCTGAATCATCACCTTTATGGATACATCTATTATTAACATATATTCCTTCAGTAGATGTCATTCCTACACTATATCCCATTTGACTTAATACATGGTTTATTAATCTAGTAGTTGTTGTTTTACCATTTGTTCCTGTTACAGATACTATTGGTATATTCTTAGGATCTTCACCATACATCATATTAATTATTGCTTTACCAACATTCCTTTCAATTCCTTTAGACGGAAAATGATGCATTCTTATTCCTGGTGCTGCATTAACCTCCATAATAACACCATTACTTTTAGCTATATCACAAGATATATTATCTACACATAAATCTATTCCACATATATCTAGACCCAATGCTTTGGCTGCATTTATACAATGATTTATATTTTCTTCACATATATCATCTGTACAATCAATAGCTATGCCCCCTGTAGAAATATTAGCATTTTCTCTTAAAAATACTCTTTCATTATCTTTAGGTATATAGCTAAGTGATACATTATTTTTATTTATATATGAAATTAATTGATCATCTATTTTTATTTTAGTTAAAGGTTTTTCATGATCCTCACCTCTTAAAGGATCTTTATTAATATTTTCTATAAGTTCTTTTAAAGTGTCCTTTCCATTTCCTATTACAAAAGGTGGTATTCTTAATGATACTGCCACAACTTTATAATCAACTACACAAACTCTATAATCATTTCCTTTAACATATTTTTCAATTAATATATCTTTGAACTTATTTTTCAAATTATTATATGATTTAATTAATTCATTTTCATTTTTTATGTTTAAATATATTCCATTTCCTTTACTACCATATTGAGGCTTTAGAACTACCGGGTATCCAATTTTTTCAGCACATTTTAATAAATCAATTATATTATAAACTTTTCCACCTAATGCTACTGGTATATTTTGATTTTCTAGTAATTGTTTTGTTAAAAGCTTATCACAAGAAATATCTACTGCAACACAGGTTGTTTTTTCAGATATAGCAGCTTCTATTACTTTTCCTTTTTTTCCATATCCAATTTGATAAAAACCACTATTGCCTAACTGAGTTATAGGCATATTATATTGTTTTGCAGCTTTGCAAATAGCATTTGTACTAGGCCCTATTTCCTCTGAATTTAATATTTCTTTTATTGAATTTATTCTCTCTTCAAAATTTATCGGAGATTGAATTATAAGAGCATTTATTAAATCAACAGATAATCTAAGGCATTCCATAGCTGTTTTAGCATATTCATATTGAAAAATTATATAATATCTATCTCCTTGTATTTCTCTAGCTTTTCCATAAGCTACTTCTATTCCTAATCTATTTTGTAATGCAATTGTTATATGTTCACATATATGTGCTAAGTAAGTGCCTTCTTTAAGTCTTGTAACAAACCCACCATCTTCATCTATACCACATCTATGTGTATGCAATTCTGGTACAAGCTTTAACAAATTAAAATTAAAATTAGGTATATCTTTACTTGGAGTTTCACAATATCCCTGTAAATCTACATCTATTCTTATGCATTTTTTATGAGAATATATGTTTTTTCCTTCATATATCCTTTCCTGTACTACTTTCATTACTTAACTTATCCTCCTCAAAAGGTAACTTTTTTATAAGATCAAATTTTTTACTATTAGTTAAAATATGTAATTTAACATTATACATGCTTAAAATGTCTTCTCCATAAAGTTCTGAGACATTTGTATATGTGATTTCACTTCCATCAATAAAATATACAGCACCTTCACCTATTACTTCTATTTTTCCTTCTTGATTAACTATTATTGCTGTATTTTCATCTATTCCTATACCTAATACTTCTGGATTTTCTGCTATACCAGTTAATAATCTACCAATTCTTCCTCTTTGAGCAAAATGTTGGTCAATTATAACATCCTTTATAAGTCCTAGACCGGGAGCCATTTTTAAAGTACATTTCCTTGGAGATTGTTCATCTGATCCTTCAACTATCATTGTATCGCTCATAACTGATGCTCCAGCTGATGTTCCCACAATAAATATTCCTTTTTTAAAGGCTTCTTTTAAAGCTGAATATATAGGACTTCCTCCAATTAAGCTGGTTATCCTTAATTGATCTCCACCTGTAAAAAATATTAAAGATGAATTTTTAATAAGTTCTACATTTTCCTCATTAAAAGAATCCATTCTTTCACTAATATCTAATACTCTTATATTTTTAACTTTTAATTCTCCAAAAGCTTTTTTATATTTAATCGCTGCTTCTTTAGGAAATTCTGTAGCAATGGTTGCAATTAATAAAACATCCTTATCTTTATCTATTGAAGCACATACTCTTTTTAAAATTTCTTTCTTCCCTTCTTTGTCTTCTCCTCCTCCAATTATTATCAGATTTCCATTTAAATTTTCATTCAAACTTTATCACCTCATATCATGTGCATTAGATATTGTTTCCATCAAAAAAATAATTATTCAAAAAAAAAGAAAAAGGCTCCATTATGCACAATAATGAAGCCTTTTTCTATTATTTCAATCTACATTTCAATATATTGTTTATATTTCAATATATTGATAAACATAAGTTTAATTTTATTTACTTCTATCCCATAAACTTTATATTATAATATGAATATTATTTTTAGAATATAGCTCTTCCAGGAATTATAAGTTTTTTACCACATTCGATATCATCTTGATCTTCTATATCATTTATTTTTATTAAATCGTCTACTGTAGTATTATACTTTTTAGCAAGATCCCATAAAGTATCATCTTCACCTACAACATATATAGTGACACTAGATTTTTTCTCTGGAACTTCCCCTTCTTGCTCTATAACATCACATATAAATTGTTTTTTAACTTCATAGCATATCTTAGCATACAACATTGCAGAAGCCTTTATTGCTATTGTATTTGCTTCTATAGTTGCTTCTAAACTCTCAAGATTGCATTTTATTATTGCCTTCATTCCTTTTTTAGCACCTTGAATGTCTATTATTGAATTAAATGGTATATCTGCTTTTACATTAGCTAAATACTTATCTTGGTCACTTGTTTTATACAACACATCAACTTTTAGAACACCTTCTACAATAATCTTATCATTTTCAACTTGTTTGTCAGATATTAACAATGTTCCATTAGAACAGATTATTTGCTCTGGTATTAAATTATTCTCATTTAATGCTATATTATCCTTAATAATAATTTCTGAACTATTTGTCCCTTGTATAGCACCTAATTCATACTCTTCTTTTTTCAATTCTATTGGAAAATTAGGACAATATGCATCTTTTATTACATCAACATTTTCTTTTGAAAATACCTTTATATTTGCTTTCACTATAAATTCATTATTTATTATTCTTACTTCTCCTAAGTCGTCTTCTTCTAGCATCAAATCATTATTTTGAATATTATATGACACAGAATACATCATATCTGAATTAACGCCTTTTACTTCCTCTTCTTTTGATAAATAAACATCATCTTCAATAGATATTATTTCTTTAGATTCATCGCCTTTATAAAGAATGTTTAATTTACAATAGCAACTTAGATATACTTTATCTTCCAATATTTTTATTTCTTTTTTATGAAGTAATAATGAACATTTTAAGATTTTACTTATTTGAGGTTTGTCCATTCCCACTCTAATATTAGATTTTCCAACTAATTCAACTTCTTCATTTGCACTAATTCTATTAATTTTTTCAGTCTTTTTTAAAATTTCTATATCATCTGTTCCTTCTATATCTTTAACAAATTCAAATTCACTACTCTTATACATCTCCCAATATATTTCAAAAACACCTTGGATAGATATTTTTCTTTCATTCATTATAGTAGCTTCAATATGTTCCACTTTACATTCTAATTCACAAACGATTTTATGTTCTTCTTGGTTCAAATCAATATTGCTACTAAATTTTTCTGTATAGCTAACAGAGTTTACAACCATCCCCTCTTCTCTAGCTAAATACAAAACTGTATATTCAACCATTCCTTCTAAAGCAATTTTATCACCAACAAATTCCTTACTAACTATTACAGGTCTAGCTTCAACAGTTAATATTTCTTGAACATCTGGATGAGTATCTGGAATTAAATATTCTTCTTTTAAAACACAATCTGAATTACTCTCTTTTATTAGTTGTTCAAAACCTATACTTTCTTTTATTGCATCTATTTGTGACATAACATATCCCTCCTATAGAATTTCTACTATTATTTATATAATCATTACTACGATTTTATGAATAAATAATATACTTTTTTCTAAATTATATTTACCAATTAATTTCAGAATTTTTAAATTATTTGTCGTAAAAAATTTTTTTGTGATTTTTATCGATAAATATGTTGACATATATTATATTTTGTCGTATTATTGTAATTGGTTATTGACCATATAACCTCTCATAAATTCTCAATACCCTTTTATACCATAGTTGAAAGATGGAAACCCACCATCTTTCTTTTTTTATGCCTTTAAATAAATTTATTACCTTTTTTATATGAAAAATGCTTTTTCTATAATGCATCACAGTTCAAAAATTCTGTAATTTTAAATGAAAAAAACTTCGATTAAATCGAAGTTTATATTGATTGCGGAAATACCAATTGTACAGTCTTTGTTAATACATCTGAGTAACTATATGTCACAGTCCTTGGGGTGTCAGTCTTTAGTTTTATTACAAATATGCTATCATATACGCTGTCAATTACTCCATCATTAACTAGAATCTTTTTTCTTCCTCCATTAGCTCTTAAGGTTACTTTATCACCTACATGCTTTTCTATGTCTTTTTTTATTGAGGAAATTGTTTTTATTGTTTCCATTTAAACACCCTCTTTCTAATTCAAAATTATACACTGAAAAGAGGTTTTTGTCAAGTAAAATTTATATTTTATCATTTATCTATAGGTTTTGTCAATGTAAATATATTGAATTCTACATTTAAATTTTCTCTTCTTGGTCTTATTATTCAGGTTTAGGTCTTATTTTATTCATTTTTTATAAATTATTTCTAAACGAATGGTGATTTAGGATAACCTTCTCTATATTTACCTCTTGTTTGTAGTCCTCCTATCCCCTTTATACCTGTTATTGTATTCTCTATAACATCTTTAATAGAAACTACTTCATCTATTCTTGTATAGGCTATTTTTTCACAAACAAAAACCGGATCTAAGCAATGAATTAAAACTCTACTTGGAGATGAGGCAAAATTAGCTCCTGCATCAAGCATACATTCATAACAACTTTGACATGCTCCTGCAAATATAACCAATTCATCATAACTAGAATTGTAATCCCTTAATGCTTTAATAGATTCTAAGTAATATTTAGAATTTCTATAATTATTTAAATCCAAATAATTTCTGGAGTCTTTTAATACTCCATCATGACCTGTTAGAACTACTATATCTGGTTTTATTTCTCTTACCAAATCAACTATAATACCAGGTTGTTTACTCTCAGGAACACACCTTCCAACTGCATCTAGTGATAACTGCTTGTATACTTTCAAACAAGTCTCCATATAATCGCTATCACCATCTACATGTAGTATTTTTCCTGGTCTACCAAACATCAATTCATTATCAGGTTTTATCTTTGGTGCTTTATTTGCTTTTTCCCTAAAATCAGTTCTTACAGATAATGCTTTTTTTATTGCATCATTTACTCTTGTATTTAAAATTTTATCTTGTGAAGCCATGAATTTATCATTAACTTCTTCTAAGTCTTCTTCTGAAGAGTCAGCTATAATTCTTATACTTATTCCCTTTAAAATAAATACATTTTTCCCATTTTCATTTCTAATATCTATTATTTTAAATGTAACATCTTTATCATAAGACTTTCTTACCACAATATCTCCTATATCCATTTTTGCTCCTAAATATATTAGTATAATTCATATTATGATGGTAAAATTAAAAGTTTCTTATGTGGTAAAATTAAAGCAAAGTACCTACGCCACACTTCAATAGGCAATTGACAATAAAATAAGTCCTATTAATATAAGAACAACTTATACTAATAGGACTTTTTCCTATCACATTCATTACTCAATAGTATACTCTTTTTTAAATTCATTTAAGAATGATAAGAATTTATCTTTTTCTTCTATTATTGAACTTAGCTTATTAGTAAATGTATTTTGCCCCCAATTAACTTCATTGTAATAATACCTATTTGCCAATCTCCAATATCTTTGTGGAAATTGTAAGTATGCATATAAGACTTTATATTCATCATCTCTAAGTTTAGACACTGAATTATATGATTCAATAATAGCTTTAGCAAAATCAATATTCCAATCTACTCTTTTTAAAACTTTTATCATAAAATTACTTATATCAAAAGTTCTAACTTCTCTCTTGCAATAGTCAAAATCTATTATATGTGACTTTTCATTACTATCTATAATTATATTATGATAAGTAAAATCATGATGACAGAATGTCTTTTCTTGTTCTGCAACCATACACAATTCATAGTAATTTGATTCCTTTAATGTTTGCAAGGCTTGTTTGCCTAATTCCCTGTAGAATTCTACTGATTTTAGATATATCATATCAAAATCATTTTTTATATTTCTTTTTCTTATAATATCTTTCATTTTGTCTAAAGATTTTGTTCTCTTTTCCATTAAATGAGGCCATCTTCCTAAATCACTCTTTAATTTTGAATTTTCTGGTGGATCATATCCCTTAGATGCTTCATGCATATATGCAAGAGTTTGCGCTGCTATTTTCACCTCATCAATATTTCTAAAATCGCACTCTCTGCCTTCTAACCATTCAGATAAAGTATATAAATCCTCATTTACTAGTGCATATGGTTCATCATTAACATTTAAATAATATCTATCTAAATAACCAAAACCATTCTTTATTAAATGTTCTTTTGCACCATATACAAATAATAATTTTTGAGGCCCATAATTTATCCTCTTTAAACATCGTTCTCCCTTGTTAGTCTTAAGATAGTAAACACCCTTATTAGCCTTAATTGTTTCTATCTTAATATCGAACTGTCTTTCTATTTCAAATTCCCTCATCATAGTGCTCACCTCCTTTATAATTTATATGTGCATATTACTTCTTTTATTAACATTTTTTATATTCTTTTAATATAATAAATTAATATAAATTCTTTGAAAGGATTAAATAATGCGAATAGGAATAGATGGCAGAGCTGCGAAATGGTATAGAGGCACTGGTATTGGCACATATACTCATGAATTAATTAGAAGCTTAAATACTATCGATAACACTAATGATTATTTAATATTTATGCCAAAGTGTGATTCTCTAAATAATCTAAACGCTAACTTTTCAATACAAAATGTAGAATCAAGCGATGATTATGATAACTTCTGGGATGAAATTAAAGTTCCTAATATTTTAAATAACTCAGATATGGAAATTTATCATGTACCTCAAAATGGAATTGGAATTTCTAAAAATATTAATTGTAAAAAAGTAATTACATTACATGATATTATTCCACTTAGAATGCCAGAAACAGTTAGTGATAGATATCTTAGAATTTTTAATGATGAATTACCTAGTATATTAGAAAATTGCCAAGGTATAATTACGGTCTCTGAGTTTTCTAAAAACGATATAGCTAACGAATTTAATTTTCCAAAAGAAAATATATATGTTACTCCTCTTGCAGCGGAAGAAATTTATAGACCATTAAGTAAATGTCAATGCAAAAAAATAATTAGTGAAAAATACAATATAGATGATAATTTTATTCTTTATGTAGGTGGATTTAGTCCACGAAAAAACATATTAGGATTAATTGATGCATACTCTAAACTTCCTTATAGCACAATGGAAAAAACTAAGCTTGTTATTGTAGGAAAGAAAGGTCAATCATATTTTAGATATAAAGAACGTGCTGAAAAATTAGGAGTATCATCTAATGTAATATTCACTGGTTTTATTCCTCTTGAAGATATGCCTGTATTTTACAATGCAACTGAAGTTTTAGTTTATCCATCATTTTATGAAGGATTTGGACTTCCTCCGTTAGAGTGTATGGCTTGTGGTACACCTGTTATAGTATCTAATGTTACATCTCTTCCAGAGGTATGTTATGAGTCTGCTCTATTAATAGATCCTCATAATATAGATGAATTGTCTTATGACATCCAAAGAGTGCTAGAAAACAGTGTTTTAAAATTAACTATGGTTAATAAAAGTTTAAAGAGAAGTTCTAAATTCTCATGGAATAAAACTGCTTATGAAACTATAAATGCTTATAAATCAATATTATTTGAAAATAAAATTTCACGAAAGTAAATTGGCATGTCTAATAAAGGTTGATATTGTAATTAAGTTTATGTAATATTCATTTCTTAACTTTGAATTTATATTACATAAAAACTTTCTTACAATATCAATAATATTTTTAAACATATGCACTTAAAAAGCTGTCTCAAGTAATTTTGAGGCAGCTTTTAGTTGTTTTTATTTTAATTGCTCCGTCCACTATGATTGTACATATATCAACATTCTGATAAAACATAACTTTTATATTCTTCTATAAAATCTTTTCTAAATTGCTCATTATTTAATTTTGAATTAAATCTATTTAAATAAACTTCATAATCCCATTTCTTTCTCTTGTAATAATAATCTCTTGATATATTATAAAAATCTCTAGGAAAATATAATAGTATATATAATATTTCCTTTTCTTCTTCCATCAAAGGTAAAACTTCTTCATAAGAATTTATTGCTAATAACATCTTATCAATATCAAATGCAGAATTTTTTATAGATTTTAATATAAAATCTGCTATATCCATTATTCTTAAATCTATAGTTAAAAAATCAAAGTCTATTATACTTACATCCTCTTTTTTTATTAAGAAGTTATGATATGCCAAATCATTATGACATAATGATATGGTTTGTCCATTTTTTCTCAAATCAGTATATTTGCTTTTTGAAAGCAATTCTTTAACAACTATAATATCTTGCAAATATTTATCAACATTATTAATAAATAAATTATCAAATTCGTTCTTATATTTATATTTACTTACTAGTTCTTTTAAAAAGCTAAGTTCATCATATGCCTTCTCAAATTTCCACTCCAATGATTCATCTAAAAAATCTTCATTTAACTTTTTTATTAATTCTTCTCTAATACCACTAGAAGCCTTATGCATTAATGCAATATTCTTAGCACATAATTTTATCTCTAAAGGGTTTGTAAAACATGCTTCTCTTCCGTCTAATAAGTCCATTACAACATAAGTTTTATCTTTCCACTTCTTATATATTGAACCATTTTCAAACTCACTATAAGTTATTATATTATTATACTTATCTTTTATATAATTTAACGATTCATTAATTAAAGTTAATTTTTTTTCATTACAGTCTACTTTTTTTAAAATTTTATTACCATTATCGGTGTATATTATAAATACATTTCTTACTGGACTTATATCGTTTATGTTAATTCCTAATTCATTAAAAAATTCAAAACTCAAATCGTAATCACATAGAGAATTCCTCTCAGCATATCTAATCCTATTCATTTACATCCTCCCTACAAATAAAGAAACAACTCCATTATTGTATCTTCTAGCATTCTTGCTTAGTAAAAATAAAAATATTGTATATATTCACTATCAGATAAATATTTTACTTTCATAATCTATACTATTTTTAAATTGTTTTGAAAATTCTTCATATGTTTTTAATTTTTTATTGACTCTATACTTTTCCCATATTTTTAAAGTATCTCTTGGAAAACTACACAATGCTCTCAAATAATTTATACTGTAATTAGATAAATGTGATTCATATACAAAAACTTTTATCAATTTTTCTTCATCTATACAATTATTTTTTCTTTTAATTCTTTTTATATATTTATATAAATCTTCTTCTACTAAGTTATATGACATATACTTCAGACTTCCTATTTGAATATTTCCATTAAATCTTAAATTTCCTTGATCACTCCTTCCAATACATAATTCTTCTCTATTCATGCTTCTTTCTATAATTCCAAAATAATTATGAGAGTATATATAATTTATTACATCATTTGCTTGGTTTAATAATCTTCTACCATCTGAAATAATTAATTTTTCAAAATCATTCTCTATTCCTCTATTCATTATATTCTCATAATCTCTTTGTAATCTTCTTATTTGAACCTTATAACTCTCAATTTCTTTTCCTATAGTACTCTTAATTCTAATCAAAGATTCATTATTATATCCTAATAAAATTTTTTGGAGATTAACCATTGTTTTTACTTGATCTATAGCTTTTTTATTGGTTATATTTTTATCATATTCAAAATACTTCCCCGCAACATCTATTCCCTTACTATTTAAATATTGCATTATATCTAATTCTTCTATTTTAATCTCCTCCTTTGAAGTAATCCTCTATAAATGCTTCTCTTTCATAACAATCGTCTAAGTATTTATTTAATTTATTAATAAAAAATTCTTCTCCCCAAGATTGTTGTTCCCAATATACTTGTATTCCTAACTGCCAGAAGCATTGTGGAAATCTAATAAATTCTCTCATTAATGGAATTTCTTCTTTTTTCAATTCAATTATATCCTCATAATTTTTTAATATTAAATCTGCTTTTTTATCTTCCCATTTTCCATATTTCATACTTCTTATACAAAGAGATGATAAATCATGTAAATGAGAATCTAGTATACAATAATCAAAATCAATTATATTAATTTCATTATTGTTATCAATTAAAATATTGTGATTTGCATAATCATGATGACAAAATCCTGATTTAAATACTTCTTTCTTCATTATCTCCATATAATTATTTCTTTTTAAACCTTCAATACTTTTTTCTGCTCTTTTTAATTCTTTATCTATATTTTTTAAATATAATAAATCAAAATCTGACTTATTAGCCTTTTGACTTATCCTATTTTTAAAATCTAATATTTCATTAGATCTTGTTTTAAATACATCTTCCCAAGAAAACCAACCTATCCTAGGTTGCATCTTATCATTTATTGTGAAATTCTTACTACACTCATGTAATTCTGCTAATTTATTAGACACCTTAGCCAGTTCAAATGGATTGTCATAATTGCTTACTCTAGATGGTATCCATTCTGTTAAATATGCATATTTTCCATCTAAACTAATATATTCTTTACCATTTTTAGTCCTAATAAATTCAGGAATCTTACTAAATTTATTTTGCTGTAGATGTTTAATTGCAGACAAAATAAAATAAAAGTGTTCAAAATTATACTTTATAATTTTTATAGAATAACCTTTATCTTTTGATATTACCTTATAACTATTTTTAACTTTTTCTAAATTATCTACTTCTATTTCATAATTTTCTTCAATATAATCCTTTATTTTTAATACCATATCATTATTTTTCATAAAATTCCCCAAAAATATTATTCTTTTTATTGTATGTTATTTAATAATTTATTGTGATTTAGTAGATATAAAACAACTAATTTTGTATTCACAAAAACCAAGTTAATTTAATATCTTAGTTATATATGTATGTTAAGAGGTGTTTTATGGAAATTGCTATAGATGCTCGTAGTTCTACATTACATCAGGGGACAGGTATAGGAACTTACACTAACAATCTTATATCTAATATGTTATCTGTAAATTTTGAAGATAATTTCACTTTATTTTGTTCTGGAAAATTTAATAAAGACTTTATTAATAAAAACACAGATATTATATATTCTTCAGGAAAACATTCTAGTTTTTATGAAAAATATTATATTCCAAATATATTAAAAGAAAAGAAGATAGATCTTTATCATATTCCTCAAAATGGAATTGGGTTGGAATATTCTAATGCATATAAAAATGTGGTTACTATACATGACCTAATTCCTTATATAATGCCTGAAACAGTTGGAAAAGGATATTTGGAACGCTTTCTTAAAGATATGCCTGAAATCATTTATAATTCAGATGGTATACTTACAGTTTCTGAATATTCAAAGAAAGATATATTAAAGTTTTTTAATGGTTATCCTGAAGATAAAATATTTGTAACTCCACTTGCAGCTAACTCTAAGTTTAAACTTTTAAATAAAATAAATTGTAAAAATTATTTAAATACAAAATTTAATATAAATCAGCCATTTGCTTTGTATATAGGTGGATTTAGTTCAAGAAAAAATGTTTTAGGAGTTATCAAAGCATATATGAAAACATATAAAGATTTTAAAAAGCCCTATAAATTAGTTTTAGTTGGTGGATTAAAAGATGAGGGTGAAAAATTATTAGATTTTGTTAAAACCAATAATTTAGAAGATAATATTATTTTCCCTGGATATGTAAGCGATGATTTATTGCCTATTTTTTACAATGCATGTGACGTGTTTTTATATCCTTCTTTTTATGAAGGTTTTGGACTGCCTCCATTAGAAGCGATGAGTTGTGGAGCTCCCGTAATATCCTCCATTCTCTCTTCAATTCCTGAGGTAACTTCCAATGATGCAATACTTATTAACCCTTATGATGAAGAATCTTTAAAAAATTCATTGGTTGAAGTCCTGAATAATGATAGTTTGAAAGCTGAATTATCAAAAAAAGGATATAATAGAAGCCTCCAATTTACATGGAGGCAAACAGCAATAAAAACATTAGATGCTTATAAAAAAATTATACAATCTTAAGCTTAATCTAAAAGTTCATTTTTTATTTTAATATATTTATCATATTGTTTCATAATTGGAGCTCTCTCTTCTATGTTGCTCATTACAACGAGAGGGCTTTTTCCTGTGAAATTTTTAATTGTATCTTCTGTTTTTATATTTTTATAAGTATAAAGAAAACTAGAAAAAAACTTTCCTTCTTGAATATAATCCATTGACACTTTCGTATTAGTTATTAAATATGTTATGAATTTTTCTACTAATTCAGCATTTTCTTGCTCATCATCTAAAACTATTAAATTATCTCCTTCTTCACAATAAAATCTATTAGTTCCTAAACTTATGCTTGGGGGATTGATTGCAGTCCATTCACACTCTACATCCAATGCTTTAAGCTCTCTCATTGCATCAATTGAAGATATCCTAGCCAAGAATTTTCCATCACTATTTAAATTTAATATATTATTATTTCTAAGAGTATCTATTCTTTCTTTAACTTCATTTTTTATAACATCTTCTGTCTTGTCCTCATCTATATATTGCATAATAATCAAGCTAACCAAGTCCTCATAATCACTTCCTGTAGCATTTAGAATCTGAACAGTGCCATTGCTTTTGTTATATATATCAACACCTAATTTTATAAAATCATCCCAAGTGTTAATATCATCACTACTATAGCCATACTCTCTTAACATATCAGTTCTTATATATAATACCATTGGTTTGGAGTTTAATGGAACTCCCATTAATTTATCATCTATTCTAACTTGATTTATTCTGGACTTTGAAAAATTTTTAGAATATGTATCTAAAATTTTTTTCATATCCTTATATTTAATATTATTATTTTCATTTAAATTTTCAAATTCTAATCTATTTAATAATAATATATCAGTAGATTTATACTTATTATATTTTTCCTTGTTTAATGTTTCACTATAATCATCAATACTATTAATCTCTATATGAACTTTATTATTATCTTCCATGAATTTATCACTGCATTGCTTTAAGTATTCATATGAATCTTCTTTTACAAAAACATTTATGTACCCCTTAACTTTTGGAGTATTATCATCTTGGATGTAAAGTACACAAGATATAATGATAATTACAGTTACAAAAAAAGTTAAGCAATATTTAAGTATATTTCTCATTATTCACACCTCTAAATATTTAACATTATTTTTTATACTTTTGCTCATATTTTAAATAAGTTAAAGCAAAAAGTACTGCTAATATACCACAAAGTAATTTTATAAAAATATATATAGACAATAACTTTGGAGCTACACTTGATACATACCCCATTTGACCTCCAAGTACATACGCACCTCCAACTGAAAATGCTGTACAAATAATTTTACCTCTATCATCTAGTTTATCGAAATTTGAAAATATAACAATTGCTGAAGCTAAACTTCCAATAAGTGCAGCAATAGAATTCAAATTGATATTAAAAAGTTTACTTATTCTACTTAAAGGTTTGCTTAATGATCTTTTTATTACTTCTAACATCACATATGCACCGCCTAAAAACAGAGCTATTCTTCCAACAATAGTGATTACTTCTTCAATAGGCATAATATTATTTAAAAGCTTTATTCCTGAAATAGAATATACCCCTTGTATGATTAATCCTATTATACTTATAAACATTATCATTTTTCCTAAATATTTAAAAATTATTATTAGTTTTTTGGGTCTAAAAATTATACCTAATGTTAAAATTATTGAGAGTAATATTACAGGAAGTAAGTTATAAATTAAAGTGTACACTTGTACCCTTAACATTATTCCTCCAATAAATAAACCTAAAGGCATTGTTATAATTCCACATAAAATCCCCTTAAATACTATTTCCATCATTTCTTGTTTCACTAAACCTACAGCTAATGGTAAAGTAAAGCTAATAGTACAGCCTAAAATTGATGACATTAATATCCCTGAGAAATTCCCCATAGAATTAGATAATGCTAATTCATTAGATAAATTAAAACCACCCATATCAATTGCTATTAGACTTGCTGGAAATATAGATGCATCTAAAGATAGTTTTTGTGCTATTGGTGTTAAAAAGTTAGTTAAAACCTCAGCTAAAAATGGTGTTAAAGACAATATACCAACCATAGATATAGCAAGCGATCCCATTGTTTTTATGCCTTCTTCAAAGTAACTAGATACTTTTAATTTATCTCCTTCTATATAGTCAATAGCACCAATTAAAAAGAAAAATGCTATAATACTTAATACTATATTATTCATGTTTTTCCTCCATATTTAAATTAAATAACTAAAATCCATAATACTCCTTATTGTATAAATTATTGCTAAGAGTATTTAAATTCTAAACATCTAAGCTTTGTCCCAGTTAATGGTATAAATATTTCAAATTTAGACGTAATAAAAAGTCTATCTAATACTAACAATTCTTTTATATGGAATCAATATTAAGTATAACATAAAAAGTCTCCTTTATTATAAAAGAAGACTTTTTATAAACAAAACTCAACTATAATAATCTATTTTCCTAGCATAATTAATTCTAAGTTAGTTTCTTAATTACAATTAGAAATTATCTATCTGCAATGATGACTATGATTGCTTCCACAGCCACTTGAATTATCTTCTGAATCATCACTTGTACCATTTACGCCTATACAAGATCCTTCATAACAATCAACATCTAGTGGAGCGTATCTAATTGAAACATTATCTTTGTATACTTTTAACATATATCTTTTACCTGGACATAAAGGTCCAAGTAAAAATTGACCGTATTTATCAGTAAAAGTGTGAGTTAATGGAACTGGGGTTTTTTGTCCACATCCAGTAACTTGTAATAATTTAACTACTGCATCAGCTACAGCAGCGCCATTTTCATCTATTACTGTTCCATAAATACAACTTCTTCTATCTTTTGATAATCTAATTACCGCATCAATCTGTTCATTTTCTCTAGGACAAATAGAACATACACTTATTCTTCCGCTCATTATTTTTACCTCCAAAAGTTTATTTATGATAATAAAATATGACTAAAGCTTCCATTTTGTGAATATTTTATACAGTATTTATTTTTTTCTCTTATAAAATAAGTATATATATTAAAAAATGCCATGCTTAATTAAAAAATTAAACATAGCATTTGGAATAAACTAATTAGATTTTTCTTCTAATATAATTTCTAAATCAACATTTTTTCCGTCTCTTACAACCTGAATTTTAACTTTATCTCCTACTTCTTTTCCTGACTTTAATTCTTTTAATTCATTAAATTTTGTAATGTTTTTTCCATCAAATTTAGTTATTACATCTCCAACTTTTACTCCTGATTTTTCTGCTGGTGAAAATTCTTCAACACCTGCTACATATATTCCTTCTGGTAAATCATATCTTTTAGCAAGATTATTATCAATCTCTCTTACTTGTATTCCTAAATTTAATATAGGCTTAGATAATGAATCCATCTTTTCTTTTACTTCATTTATTGGAATTGCAAATCCCATACCTTCAACACTAGTTCCACTTAATTGAGTACCTATTTTCATTGAATTTATTCCTATAACTTGACCTTTAGAATTAACTAATGGTCCACCACTATTACCTGGGTTTATAGCTGCATCTGTTTGTATAAGATTAACACTAGTTCCACTTTCACTTGCTACATTTCTATTTACAGCACTTATAACACCTTGTGTAAGTGTTTGTGCAAACTCCTTTGAAAGAGGTGTTCCAATTGCTATAACTTGATCTCCAGGGAATAAAGCATCAGAATCTCCTAGTTCAGCAACTGCTGGAACCTTAGTTCCATCTTCGACTTTAATCATTGCAACATCTTTTGCTTCATCATAATTTACTACTGTTGCATTAACTTCTTTTCCATCACTTAACGTAACTTTTACCTCATTTGCACCTTTTATAACATGATTATTAGTTAATATATAACCATCCTCATTTATAATAAATCCAGATCCAATTCCCTCAACTTCTTGTGGAAAAAATCCAGAATTTGATAATCCTTTTGTAGATACAATTACAACTGCAGGTGCTACTTTATTAAATGCTTCCGTTGTAGAAAGTGTCCCTGAAGATGTTTCTTGAGTAAATATTGATGGGGAATAATTTTTATATTGTGCAGCAGAAATATTATCTTTAACTAATAAGTACGTTATTCCACTACCGAAAATTCCACCAACTAATGCAATTACTAATGAAGTTGCTACACTGGCAATTGTTTTTTTTCTTTTTTTCTTTTTTTTTTTTATATTATTGTCTATAAAACTCTCATCTGTATATTTAATTTCATTTTCATTTACATCTATAAAATTCTCTTTATTATCCATAATAAATTCCTCCTAAAATTTTTATATTTATCTTACACTCTTAGTATAAAGTTATTTTGTGTCAGAAAAATGTCAATATAAGAATATGGGACATTAATATATGTACTACATATTAATATCCCATATTTTTCATTTATTATTTAATAATCTTAATATTAGTTTTATGAATTAACTTTTTCTATTTTTTTTGCCTTTTTTATTATATTATTAACGCCATCCACAATACTTTGTTGATCATGTAATGCATATGGACTGCTCAATATTGAAGACTTATATACTGTTAATAAAGAATTCTCTATAACTTCATCTGATTCAGAAGTAATGTTATTGCTTATTATATATGTTGGTTTAATTTTTATTATGTTATCAATCTTTGTATTAATATCTTTTTTACATAAGTTTCCTATCTCATCATATATTGCCTTAGTATAATTTTTTTTATTTTTATGTATATTAATTTCTTCTTTTGCTCCATTAGGTAAATCTTCTATATCAATATTGCTTTTTATTAATCCTAATTTGTCACTTAACTCTGTAATATAAAAATAACTTCCTATAAATCTTAATTTAGATTTATAGTACTGCCACTTTATAGATTCTGAATATTCTTTACTGTTCACTAAATCATAAGATAATGGATTTATCAAGACAAGACCTGCTACTAGTTCTGGATATTTTTCTGTAAAATTCATAGAAATTAAACTTCCATATTCTTCACTAACAAATACATATGGTTCGCTAGCACCAGATTTTTTTAATAAATTTTTCAAATCTTCTGCTTGTTCCTCTGGTGTTCTTCGTTCACCAGAATCACTAAATCCATATCCTTTTCTGTTATATACAAATGTTTTAACATCAGCATCACGTTCTAGTTTTTTACAAACTTCATCCCATTGATATATGTTACTCCCAATTCCTCCATCAAAGACTATAGTATATGATCCTGTTCCCTTAATTTTATATTCTAATTTCTTAGTCTCTACTCTAACATATTTTAAACTTGCCTTTAATTTTTCATTTGCAATAAAATTGCTTATGGATTGCACTAAAAAGCCAGTTATAAGAAAAACAATTATGATAATTAATGCTCTTCTTAAAAAATCTAATAAATTAAATTTAGGTGATTTAATTCTTTGAAATCCATTCGAATGAGGCAATAAATTCATATTTAACGTTCTCCCAACTTCAAATTAGGCTTTGCATTTATATCAAAAGAAGAAACATAATTTTTTTCATAATTAAAATATGCTGCACTTCCTATCATAGCTGCATTATCTGTGCATAATACTGGCTCTGGAAATAAAATTTCAATATTTTTTAATGCACCCTCTTTTTTTAGAGTTTCCCTTAAACAAGAATTAGATGCAACACCACCTGCTATAGCTATTTTATTAACATTTTTTTTCTTACAAGTTAAAAATACATTATCTTTTAAAACATCTATAACGGCTTTTTGAAATGAAGCAGCTACATCAGCATTGTTAACTTCAATCCCCTTCATCTTAGCTTTATTCAAATAATTTAATACAGCAGATTTTACTCCACTAAACGAAAAATCTAATGTGTCTTCATGGAACTTAGCTCTTGGGAAAGAAATAGCATTAGGATCTCCTTCTTTTGCTAATTTATCAATTTTAGGACCTCCTGGATATCCAAGTCCTAAAGATCTTGCTACCTTATCGTATGCTTCTCCTACTGCATCATCTCTAGTTTTTCCTATAACTTCAAAATCACAAAAATCATTAACAGAAACTATAAAAGTATGTCCTCCTGATACAACTAAAGATATAAATGGTGGCTCTAAGTCCTTATATTGTATGAAGTTTGCACACATATGACCTTCTATATGATTTACTCCAATTAATGGTTTTTTAGCTGCAAAAGCCAATCCTTTAGCATATTGAAGTCCAACTAAAAGTGCCCCTATTAAGCCTGGTCCATAAGTGACACCTATGGCATCAATATCATCTAAAGAAACACATGCATCCTCTAAAGCTTTTTTCACTACATAATCTACTATTTCAATATGCATTCTAGATGCAACCTCTGGTACCACTCCACCAAATTTTTTATGAGTATCTATTTGTGTAGATATAACGTTAGATAAAACTTCTCTTCCATTAACAACAACTGCTGCTGAAGTTTCATCACAACTTGATTCTATTGCTAAAATTAATTTTTTATCCATAATTAAATACCTCTTTTATTTAATTCAATTACTAAATCTATATTTATTAGTTATATTTTATAAGAGTGTGATATATACATAAGCAAAATAAACTGAGTAATTAAGCTAATATCAATTTTCTTATTGTATATATCAACACATACTTAAAACATATTCTATTATTAAAACATTATGTTCAAATACAGATTAACACAAATATTATACTGTATCTAACATATATTATCAATTTTTGATTATTGTATAAGTTACCATTATACTATATATTTTTATATAGTATAATTATATTTTAATGAAATTTATATAAATATTAAGGAGTTTTTATGACAACCTATGCTAAAGTAATTGTTAATGGTTCACCAATAACAAAATCAAATTTTAAATTACATAATACTAATGGACGTGCTATCTTACCTAGTAATTCTGGTAAATATCATGATAGATATGCTATATATGAGCAAGAAATTGCTCTTATTGCTAGAAGTCAAAATCCAGATATTATATTAGAAGAAAGTTTAATAGCTATACTAAAAGTTTATTATAAAAGTGAAAAACGTCATCCAGACACAATAAATATAACAAAAAGTATATTTGATGGAATAGAAAAAAGTGGTCTTATCATAAATGATGCTCAGATTACTAGAATAATCGTCGAGGAATATTATGATAAAGAAAATCCTCGCTTTGAATTAGAACTATTTGCCGAAAGTGAATATGAAATTAATTATTCCATAAATAAAAAATCAGTTTTAGGTAATCCTAAATTATACTCTCCAATAAAGAAAAACGTATTAAATCCAAATACTAACAAGAATAAAGATATAGAAACTAACAAAAATTTTTGTACAATTTGTAATACTATACTAAAAACAAATGATTACATAAAAGCAGATGGTGGAAAAACACTGATATGTAAAAAATGTTTCAATAAATTATTTTAAAGGTGGGTTTGTTTTATGAATAAACATATAGATATAATATTTTTAGGTGATAGTTTAACTTTTGGATATGGTATTCCTAAAAAAGATTCCTGGGTTTATAAAATTCAAAACAGCCTAAACTTAACCTCACTAAACAAGGGCTGTAATGGTGATACAAGTACAGGAATGCTTACTAGATATTATGAAGATGTAATAAAATATACTCCTAATAAAATATTTATTATGTGTGGTAGTAATGATTTGCTTTTAGGAAGAACTGTAAAATCAATAATTGAAAATATAGAATTAATGATACAAGAAGCTTTAGAAATCAACTCTAATGTTATCATAGGCATTCCACCTTCAATCATAGGAAATATGGCAAATGAATTATTTTCATATTCACCTTTTTATAGCTATGCAGAAAAAAATTTAATTAATTTAAAAGAGGAAATAATTAATTTAACTATTAACTATAACCTCTCTTTTATAGATTTCTATTCAATTACTTTAAATAATAGTGATATATATTTAGATGGAATACATCTTAATTCTTTAGGAAATGACCTTATGTATAAAAATGCTATTTGCTATTTCTAATTTATTTTTTTAATATATTCTGCTGATTTTATTCCACAATTAATACCATCTGTTTCTTCCATTATAAGAGCTAGCTTTCCATAAATTAAATTACCACAAGCAAAAATTCCTTCTTTAGAAGTCTCAAACTCTTTTGTTTCTGGAACAAATGTACTTTTATTAATATCTATTTTTAAATTTTGAGCAAGTTTATTTTCTGGTCTAAATCCAACTGATAAAATTAAAGAATCACATTCTATTTTAGAAGTTACATCTTCTTTTAAATTTAGTACTTTAATTTTATTTATTCTTTTATTACCGTAAATTTCTACAACTCTAGAATTTTCTATAATTTCTATGGAAAATCCATCTATTAAGTTTTCAATTTCTTCATCTATTAATTCTTTGATTTCATCTTCAATTATTATTGCTTCTACACTGCCACCTTCAATTAAAATACGTCTAGCTACTAAAAATCCCCATTTATTTTTAGCAATTATCACTGTTTTCTTGCCTGGAAGATACCCTTCTAAATTAATTAATCTATGTGCAGATCCTAAAGTAAATATTCCTGTTAATCCATGAGTTGGAACCATAACACTTCCTGTATATACTTCTCTTGATCCAGTTGCTAGTATTATTGCTTTTGCATATACTTCTTTACTTCCTTCTATTGAATTAACATAAGTTATTTTTTTATCATCTACTATGTCTATAACATTTGTGTTAAGCTTAATATCTATATTAAATTTTTTTAATTTTTCTTCAATAAAATATACATATTCAGGTCCAGTTACTTTTTCTCCTAAGAGTTTTTCACCAAATGCATTATGAATACATTGATTTAATATTCCTCCTAAGCTATGTTCTCTCTCAAATATTAATATATTTTTTATTCCATTTCTCGCTGCACCTAAAGCAGCAGTCATACCAGCTATTCCTCCACCAATTACAATTAAGTCATATTCTAACATTATATTTCCTCCAAATATACAAATCACATATTATAATTTTACTAAGTTATTAGATTCATTTATTATATCTACTATATCAATCATATCGATAATTTCCGAAAAATTATTAGATATATTTAACTTATAATACTCTAAAGATTTATCATGTACAAATACACTTACACCTTCTTGATATAATAATTTTATATTTTCTAACCATCCAGTATTCTCTGGTAATTCTTCAAACACTTTTACACCTTCATTTAAAAATATAATATTTTTAGGAAGTTTTATAGCATCACTTAATGCATTTAAATAATCATTTAATAGAATTTTTCCTAATTTAGAATCTCCTGTTCCAAACTTATCTGATGTTATTAAAACTGAAAATACAGTTTCATCTATTGCCTCTAAACATCCTCTTTTTTCTATAAATACCTGAACATTTTCATCATTTTCTTCTACATCTACATGATATCCTAAATTCATAGCAAAATTAACTATATTAGAATTATCAGATTGTTTTTCTATAATAACTATTGCTTCACCTTCTCCTATAGAATTGAAATATTTTTTTACCATTCTTATAGTTTTAGGAAAAGACAAACCTCTGCAATCTATTTCTTTCATAAAATTTCTCCCCCTTAGTTTATATTAAGTATAAAATTAAGATAAGATAATTATATCATGTTTAATTTTATATGGGTTGTTTGATTTATGTATTTATGTATAATATAAGATGTTAACTCTTTGATAATAATTATTGTATTAATTTTATCATTTTTTTATTAATTCGTAGATTGAGGTGAATTTATGCATTCTTACAAAAATAAAATTATTAATGTACTTAATAAAAATACACTAAACCAATTAATATTATTTTTATTTCCATTAGTTGCTATAGTACTTAAATGTATATTCTTTCAAGGATTCATTACAGGAATCAATCCTTATAGTTTTGATTATAATGTTGGTTATGAATATGCTAGACCATTCTTAAATTATTATCTAGCTTTCGTCTTAATATTCATAAGTTTTTCACTTTTATTTAAAGGAAAAGCAAGGATAGTATATATTTTCATAATAAACATTTTATTAACTGCAGTTATTGTCTTAGATGTTTGTTATTTCAGAGGATTTTTAACAGTTCCTTCTGTTCTTATTGCTACTCAAACAGCAAATTTAGATAATTTATCTGGTGCAATATATTCTATGTTTAGTCATTTAGACTTTATCTTTATAATAGATTTATTTGTACTAGGAATTTATGTTTACTTTACTAGAAAATATGTATCTGAAATAAATAAAAGAGCAATTAAAACTTTCCTTGTAACTTTTATTATGCCAATATTATTTATAGCTTATGTTCCTTTTAATATACATATTCTAAATAATAAAGATGTTAAGGACGCTTATTTATATGATAATTACGATCCAACAAATACAGCTAGATATTTTTCACCAATAGGATATCATGTATTTGACTTATATACTGTTTATCGTGATTCAAAACCATATAAATTCACAGCTGAAGATGAAAATAATTTAAATAAATTATTTGAAATGAAAAATGAAAACTTACCTAACAATGATTATTTTGGTATATCTAAAGGTAAAAATTTAATTTACATTCAAGTTGAATCTTTAGAAAGCTTTGTTATAAACAAAAGTATTAATGGAAAAGAAATTACCCCTGTATTGAACAAATTAACATCTGATGGTTTCTATTTCCCTAATGTATTTGAACAAGTTAATGAAGGTACAAGCTCTGATAGTGACTTAATGGTTAATACATCTATGCTTCCATTAAGAAGAGGAAGTACTTTCTTTAGATATCCAAATGCTACTTACAACTCTTTACCTAATATATTAGAAGAAGAGGGATATAGTAATATTGCTATACATCCTGATAAAGGATCATTTTGGAATTATTCTGCTGGACTTAAAGGAATAGGATTTGATAAGTTTAATGATTACTATTCATTCAATGCAGATGAAACAATTGGAATGGGAATAAGTGATGGAAGCTACTTTAAGCAAGTTGTTCCAATGTTAAAAGAACAATCTAATCCATTTTATGGTCTAACAGTAACATTAACAAGTCACGGCCCATTTGATATACCAAAAGATTATAGAGAATTAGGACTTGATCCTGAATTAGATGCTAGTGAATTAGGTGGATATTTTGAAAGTTTACACTATACAGATGCTCAAATAGGTAACTTCTTAAAATTACTAGATAGTGAAGGATTATTAGAAAATAGTGTAATAGCTATTATGGGCGATCACACAGGAGTTCATAAATATTATAATAATGGAATTGAAAAGTTATCTAATAAAGAAGATTGGTATTTAGATACTGGTAATCCTGTAGTTCCTCTTGTAATTTATGATACTTCTATAAAAACAGGTAAAACTTTTGATTTATATGGTGGACAAATTGATGTTATGCCAACTTTACTTTATATGCTTGGCATCGATAAAGAAAAATATCAAGACACTGCTTTAGGAAGAAATCTGCTAAATACAAATAAATCATTTTCAATCTTAACAGATGGTACAATAAAAGATCAAAACACCCTTTCTGATGAAGACAAAGAAACATACAAAAAAATATTAGATTTATCAGATAAAATGATAAGGGCAAATTACTTTAAAAAATAATACTCTATATAATTAGGCTATCTTTTTGACACCTATTCAAAACATAGCTAAATAAAAAATAGAAGGACTACAAAATTAGTCCTTCTATTTTTTATGTCTATTCAATAAATCTACTATATTATTAATATCTTTTTAAATAAATGTTAATATTTTAGTATAATTGCATAGTGGCATTGGAATTTACTTTATAAGACAATATATTATTTATTTTCCTGCTATTGATAATTCCTTTATAACAACGCATGGTGAACCTACGCTACTCATAGGGAATTTTAAATCACTTCCTATTTCCTCTACATCTTTAATTAGTGTAAAGAAGTTTCCTGCTACTGTAATTTGTTCTATTGGGAATGTCTTCTTTCCATTTTCAATCATAAATCCCTTAGATGCTAAAGAAAAATCTCCAGTAACGGAGTTAGCACCAGAATGAAGGCCCGCAAATTCAGTTATTATTACTCCGTTATTAACCTCTTTACATATGTCTTCAAAGTTTTTCTTTCCTGGTTTTATATAAAAATTTGTTGGACTAATCCCTACTATTGATGCATAAGATGATTTAAATCCATTACCTGTAGATTTAACATTAGCCTTATGTGCTGTCTTTAAATTATATAATAATGTATTTAGTTTCCCATTAGTTATAACTTCTTTTTTATAAGTTGCAACACCTTCATCATCAAATGCCGTTGTTCCAAGTCCATCTTCAAGATGAGGATCATCTATTAACGTTACTTTATCTGAAGCTATAATTTCTCCTTCTTTACCTTTTAATAAAGATAGTCCTTTTTGTGCTTGTTCAGCATTAAAAATTCCTGAAAAAGTTCCAAGTAATGATACCATAGCTTCATTATTTATAACCACTTTATATTTTCCTGATTCTATGCTTCTTCCACCAATTCTTGAAAGAGCCTCTTCTAGTCCATCTTTAGCTAATTTTTCTGGATTAATATCAGATTCTCCCTTTGCAATAACATATCCCATGCCATCATATTTTTCATTATTATCTTCAATTATTGGAACTACGTAAGCTGTTAAGTGATTTCTTGAAGTTGATAAATCCAAACCCTTTGAATTTAATATTCCATAACTAGATTTTCCATATCCTATTCCGCAGCCACCAAAATTAACGACTTTATCACATTGCTTTTTACATTCACTTTCCATTTCTAAAGCTAATTTTATAAGCTTATCAGGTTTTATATTATCCAATTCATCCTTATAACAATTGATTTCATTATACTGACTATCACCGTCATATATAAATTGAGTATCATCATTTTCTATAACTAAAGCTGCACTTTTAGCATTTTCTATAAGAGTATCTATAGAATTTTCATCTAATATCTCTGTATATGAATATCCCATTTTATCATTTATTTTTCCTCTAAATGATAATCCAAATGAATTGTTTAATTTATATTTTTCAACGTCTCCATCATAAATATTTATACTTAAACTTTCTGCATCAGAATAATATATTTCACATTCATCAAATCCTGATTTTTTAGCTTTACTCATTAATTTCTCTTTAAACAAATTAAATTCCATGTACTATCTACCCCCAACTGTCATTTTCTTAACTCTAATCATAGGTTGACCTACATTAGTTGGAATACTTCCTGAAGAAGAACCACACATTCCTTGAGCTAATTCTAAATTATTACCCACCATATCAATGTCCATAAGAACTTCGCTACCTTTTCCAATAAGACTTGCACCCCTTACTGGTTCCTTAATAACACCATTCTTAACTAAATATCCTTCTTGTACAGCAAAGTTAAATTCTCCAGTTACAGGATTAACTGAGCCTCCGCCTAACTTCTTAGCATATAAACCATCTGAAATTGATTTAATTATCTCCTCTGGGTTATCTGTCCCATTTGCTATATACGTGTTAGTCATTCTTGAAGTCGGTTGATATTTATAACTCTGTCTTCTAGAACTACCAGTTGGTTTCATATTCATTCTTCTACCATTTAATTTATCAATCATATATCCTTTTAATATACCATTTTCAATTAAAATATTTTTTTGAGTTTTATTACCTTCATCATCTATATTAAGTGATCCCCAAGCATTAGGTATTGTACCATCATCTATAGCTGTTACTTTAGTTGATGCTATTTGCTGTCCTAATTTATTAGCAAAAACAGAATTACCTTTAGCAACAGAACTCGCTTCTAATGCATGACCACATGCCTCATGGAATATTACTCCACCAAATCCATTATCTATTGCAACAGCCATATTACCTGCTGGACAATTTTTTGCATGAAGCATTGTATGAGCTATTCTTGCTGCTTCTTTTCCATGATATTCAGGATCTATATTTTCAAACATTTCAATTCCCATATGTCTTCCTGGCCCCTCAAATCCTGTTTGATTCTCTGATCCTTTAGATGCTATAGCATTTATTCCAAGTCGTGTTCTTATTCTTTTGTCTTCTATATATAATCCGTCACTATTAGCGATTAAAATATTTTGTTCCTTATCACCATAGCTTGTTATAACCTGTGAAATTTCACTATTATAATTTTTAGCACTATTATAAGCTAACTTTAAAATATCTATTTTTTTATTATAATTTACATCCTTAGGATAAAACATTATTGGATGTATTGTTTGTATCTTTTTCTCATTTATTATAATATTCTTTTCCTTTTCATTTGCATTCCCTAAAGCTAATGCTGCTCTATAAGCTGTTTCTAATAAAGAATCTAAACTATTATTATTTGTATATGCATATACGCTCTTTAATCCTTTAAAAATTCTAATTCCAATACCATAGTTTCTTCCACCTATAGCATCCTCTACTTTTCCATCTATTAATGATATGGAATTATTTACAGAATCATCTTCAAAAATTTCTGCAAAATCCCCCCCAGTTACTAAGCATCTTGCTAATACCTGTGATACAATGCTTTTTGTTAACATATAAATCCTCCCTCATATTTTCAATCTTTTATATAATAAAACTTCTTATTACAATACAATTACTATAATAATTTAAACTATACTACTCTTATATTCTCATATTATTTACTATAATACTATGCCATATTATAGTAAGTCTATCTTAATTTTAAATTTTACTTTAATAGTTTTTATATATAATTTATATATTATCTCATTTTAGCATTCCTAAGTTCAATTACTTGGCTCACTTTGCTTATTCATATATCAACACTCTGCTAAAACAGAGCCTT
>NZ_JAMQIF010000058.1:0-512 GCF_023845855.1 Clostridium sp. ZBS2 | reverse complement strand
GTGTAATTTAGTGATAGATATGACAACTGAGAAAGTGCAACGAGGTTTAGCTGGAATAAAAAGAAGGCAGAAGAATGAAGTGTGAGGTTATGAAGAAGAAGAGTGTAGAGGAAGAGAAGAATCGACAGTAAGCGTGGGAAAAGATAAAAGTGGTGGTACATCATGAGGAAGATATTTTCTATTTTTTTTTTTTTAAAATTTTTTACTTTTTTTTTTTTTTAATAATTGTTTTTTTTTTATTTTTTTATTTTAAATAAATTCATCTCTTTTTTCTTAAAACTTTATCTTTATACTTAACTTTTTTTTAAATTTTTCCTTTTTTTCTTTTTTCTAAATTTTTAATTTTTAATTTTTTTGCTTTTTTTTTTTTTTCAAAACTATTTTTTTATCTTTTTTTATTTTTTTTTTCATATTCAATTATTTTATTATCCTTATTTTTTTTATCTTTTTTTTTTTTTTTTTTAACATCATACTTAAATTTTTTAATATTTTTTTTTCTTATTTATTCTTTT
>NZ_JAMQIF010000057.1:0-314 GCF_023845855.1 Clostridium sp. ZBS2 | reverse complement strand
CACATAGAATACGAAGTTTAAAGAAGATTAATACAAAAATCATGAAAATGACGAAGTAATAAGATTCAATAAACGAGTATATTGTATATAATACAACAAGCCAAGAAATATATTCTTTGTAATAATTGAAATAATTACCTAGATAATTACTCAAATTAAAATTGGCGAATTGTTTTTGTTTATTTATAAATAAAAACAATGTTACGAAGTTTAGTGGCGATAAGTACGAGGAAACGAGTATTTTATGAACGGAGCGTATCGTGATACGTGAGTACAGAAAATATGAAGTTGACAAAGTAGTTAGCGACAATAAA
>NZ_JAMQIF010000056.1:0-6820 GCF_023845855.1 Clostridium sp. ZBS2 | reverse complement strand
ATTGATTTAGCAACTGGACATGCATGCGACACTCAAATGCAATAATTAAAGATGTATTTGTAGATATGAAACCAAATATGGTAAAAGAGTTAAATAAATCATTACCTGAAAATACTATTGGGGAAAAAATTAGAAAAGTTAGAAAAATAAATGATTTAGAGTGTTCTGAATTCTGTAAGATTATAAAGTGTATGAAAAAAACTTTATGGCTTTGGGAATTTGATAGGATTATCCCCCATCCAAACTCTATAAAGAAAATATGTGATAACTTTAATGTTGAATTAGAATATTTTGATTATTACTATAAATGGTATTTTAGTGACTACGAAAAAGCTTTCTTAAAATGGAAAAATGAAAATAACTTTTCATATGAACAATGTGCTTTAATATTAAATACATATGCTAGTACTTTATCAAGCTTTGTACATAAAAAATATAAACCTTCTTATGAATTTTATATGAAATTGAAAGAAAATGGAATAACATAAAAAAGCCCAAAGTAGAAATTTAAAGTTTCTACTTTGGGCTAAAATTCTAATACTTTAATAAATTAAATAGCTTGTACTTAAAATATTTAAATAAAGTCATAGTTGAAATTTTATATATTTATTTAATACTATTATCTTCTAAAATTACATTTGTATTACTTGTTTTACTTTCAGCGTTACTTGTTGCATTAATATTATTTGTATTTTTTTCAGTTATATCTGAATCAGATTTAACTACTTCATTATCTTTAATTTCTGATACTTTATTATCTGAGTCTAATGCATTTTTTGTATCATTATCCTCTAAAATTAAATTTTCATTATTAATTGTAGATTCTTCTTCTATCAAATCTTTATTAATAGTTGTTAATTCTGTATCTTTTACCCATTCATCAACTGAATCTAATTTAGCACTTGTATCTTGTTTGTCACCTAATATAACACTTCCATTAATTTTTTCATATATAGAATTAATAGTTCCATAGCCATTTACATTAACCTTGTCATTTTCATTATCAATTAGTGATGTTATTTTTTCTATAGTAACTGGTCTATTTAATTTTACTTCTGCTGAACTTGATGCTTTTATTTCGTCTATTTTACAACTACTTATATAAAAATCTGAATTTTCAAGAATTTCTATTAAATTTACTATACTACCCCTTACTCTAATCTCTGAACTTTTTGATATAACTAATGATTTTAAATTAGCACCAAATATTCTTAATTTTGATTCTTCCTTCACTAATATTTTATTTATTTCTTTTGAACTACTTATGCTTACATTTGAATCTTTATTTAATATTTCAATATTATCTGCTCCACAATTAATATCTACACTTTCAGTAGTATTTACATAAATATTTTTTACTATATCCCCATAAAACTCTACTCCACTTTTTAAATTTACATTCTCGATTTTACTCAATTTATTAATTTCAATTTCCGGTTTGCTTTCATTTGCATTTATTTCTAATTCATTAATGGTACATTCTTCTAACATAAGATTATTTGCATTATTTACAATTAATTTTTTAGTTTTAATATTCTTTAATTCTACTTTTTCAAATACATCTTTTATATTAAGTCTTATTGTTTCATATTGGACATTGGATTGTAATTTTTCTAGATCTTTACTGTTTGTTATAATTGGATTTTTTTCATCCCCAGTTTCTTCTGGTGAATTACCAGTTGCAATGTTTTTGTCTAATATAATACTACCACTAACTTTTTCTTCAATATTTTTTACAGTTCCAATACCTTCTACATTAACCTTGTCATTTTCATTATCAATTAGTGATGTTATTTTTTCTATAGTAACTGGTCTATTTAATTTTACTTCTGCTGAACTTAATGCTTTTATTTCATCTATTTTACAACTACTTATATAAAAATCTGAATTTTCAAGAATTTCTATTAAATTTACTATACTACCTCTTACTCTAATCTCTGAACTTTTTGATATAACTAATGATTTTAAATTAGCACCAAATATTCTTAATTTTGATTCTTCCTTCACTAATATTTTATTTATTTCTTTTGAACTACTTATGCTTACATTTGAATCCTTCTTTAATATTTCAATATTATCTGCTCCACAATTAATATCTACACTTTCAGTAGTATTTACATAAATATTTTTTACTATATCCCCATAAAACTCTACTCCACTTTTTAAATTTACATTCTCGATTTTACTCAATTTATTAATTTCAATTTCCGGTTTGCTTTCATTTGCATTTACTTCTAATTCATTAATGATGCATTCTTCTAACCTAAGATTATTTGCATTATTTACAATTAACTTCTTAGCTTTAATATTTTTTAATTCTATTCCTTCAAATACATCTTTTATATTAAGTGTTATTGTTTCATATTGAGCATTAGATTGTACTTTTTCTAGATCTTTACTGTTGGTTATAATTAGATTTTTTTCATCCCCAGTTTCTTCTGGTGAATTACCAGTTGCAATGTTTTTATCTAATATAATACTACCACTAACTTTTTCTTCAATATTTTTTACAGTTCCAATACCTTCTACATTAACTTTTTCATTTTCATTATCAATTAGTGATGTTATTTTTTCTATAGTAACTGGTCTATTTAATTTTACTTCTGCTGAACTTGATGCTTTTATTTCATCTATTTTACAACTACTTATATAAAAATCTGAATTTTCAAGAATTTCTATTAAATTTACTATACTACCTCTTACTCTAATCTCTGAACTTTTTGATATAACTAATGATTTTAAATTAGCACCAAATATTCTTAATTTTGATTCTTCCTTCACTAATATTTTATTTATTTCTTTTGAACTACTTATGCTTACATTTGAATCTTTCTTTAATATTTCAATATTATCTGCTCCACAATTAATATCTACACTTTCAGTAGTATTTACATAAATATTTTTTACTATATCCCCATAAAACTCTACTCCACTTTTTAAATTTACATTCTCGATTTTACTCAATTTATTAATTTCAATTTCCGGTTTGCTTTCATTTGCATTTACTTCTAATTCATTAATGATACATTCTTCTAACCTAAGATTATTTGCATTCTTTATAATTAATTTTTTAGTTTTAATATTCTTTAATTCTACTTTTTCAAATACATCTTTTATATTAAGTATTATTGTTTCATATTGGGCATTGGATTGTAATTTCTCCAAATCTCTACTGCTTGTTATAATTGGATTGGGATGTTCCGGTTTAACAAGATTTTCTTCTTTATTATTTGAATCGCCTTCTGTTGGTTTATTATCTGGTTTACTTGATTCACCTCCACTAGTTCCCCCTGAGCTACTATGATTATGTGAATGTTTAGAAGAATTACTTGATGACGAACTACTTTCAGCATCTGATTTATCTACATTATTATTTACATTGTTTATTTTATCGTTAATTAATTCAGGTATTAACTCACTATTATTATTTTCATTTATAACTAATGGATTACTTGGATTACATGTAATACCAAAATCTTCAAAAGCTTTATTAGTCGGCGGGATATCATTGCCTATAGCTTGACCATTTTCTGCAAATACATAAGTTTTATCCCCCAGTTTAACTTTACCAGTTAACATTTCACCATCTTTACTTAATGCATATGTTTTTCCATCTATTTCAACAATTCCAGTTTGCATAGATCCACTTGAATCAGAATAATACCATTTATTATTATTACTTATCCATCCAGTTTTCATTGCTCCATCTGAATTTGTGAAGTACCATCTATCACCATCTTTAACCCATCCTGTTTGCATAGCTCCACTAGGACTTGTAAAGTACCATGTTTGTCCATCTTTTATCCAACCATTCTTCATTGCTCCACTTTCACTAGCAAAGTACCATTTATCATTGTCCTTAATCCAGCCTTTTTTCATATCTCCATTGTTGTCAAAAAAGTACCATATGCCTTCAACATTTTTCCAACCTTTAACTTTATAATTTCCCTCAGTATAATTCCAAGTTCCATTACTATTTTTATTCCAATCTGCATATGCCTTCATTGGAAATACAGTAGTTATTGATGTTGCAATAATTACTGCTGCTAATAATTTCTTTAAAGCTACTTTTTTCATTATTCTTTACCCCTTTTGATTTTTCTAATAGTCAACGTAAATTAACAATTATAGTTTATGACTTAAGATTTCATTTATAAACTATTATTATTATACATAAAATAATTGTTTTGGTAAAATAATCCTAACAAAAAACACCTACTCAAAAAGTAAGTGTTCTCCAATTCACCTTATTCTAATATCCTGTCCAACATAAATCATATTTCTATCTTTAATACCATTAAGATCTACTAAACTTTCAACTGTAGTGTTAAATTTACCAGCAATCTTACACAAAGTATCCCCTTTAGCTACATTATAAAAAATTTGATTTTCATAAAATCCAACATCATTATTACTATAAATATCAAATGCATTACATATTCCTTTAAATATAGCATTAGCAACACTTTCTGGATTATATCCATTCATATCATTTTCACTATCACAAAAAGCACATTCAATAAGTAAAGCTGGCATAATAGTTTGATTAATTAACGCTTCTCCAACTAACTTATTAAGATCATCTTCCTTTCTAATTCCAACAGCTCCACTATCAAAATTACATAAACAATTCTTTTTCATTTTCCAACAAGTCTTCAACTAAATATTTATAATCTAAATACTGTATTCCATTCTCTCCATTATGCACTTGCTTACATAATAAACTTCTATAATATATATCCATAGCTAATCTAGTATCCATATTTTGTTTTTCTGCTAAAAAATTTATAATATCACTATCTAATGATTGAATATAAAATTTTTCTAATTCTTCTTGATTTGTTATCATTTATTTCACCTCATAACTATCTATAAATTTCAATTTATTATTAATCAAGTCTTGATTTACTAAACATATTTGATTATTCATTTTATAATATTTTATTTCTTCTAAAGTTCTTTTTTCATCCCAAAGCCCCTTAAAATACATATCTACACTTTTAAAAACATTATCATCAGCTACACTTCCAATGATAGCATCATATTCTTTGTAAATTTCTTCACCTTTTCTACAGTTGCAAATAAATTTTAGCCATAATTCATCATCCTCTTTAAAATTCATAATACTATAATTAATTAAATCATCTGATAAATTATATTTATTTACTATTGGTTTGGCTTTGCTTCTCATACCACGTCTTTTGGCCCATTTTTCTGCTTGTTCTTTATAAGTAGTTACATAAAAACCACAACCAAAATCTAAATATTTTTTTGAAAATGCAATATTAGGTTTTTCAATTATATCAATACCACCATGATAAACTATCATAACTTTATTCCTCGTTCTCTTATTAATTCTGTAATATCTTCCATTAAATATTCATTTCCAAGAGTATGCAAAACATCATAACACTTTATAATATAATCATCCAATATGTTTGTTTCACTCAAAATTTTATATATTTCAGATGCTGGCTTTTTAAGATAATCAGAAAGTTTATTAATAATAAATACTGAGAATTCCAATTCCTTTTTATCACAATTCACCATTTAAATTCACACCTTCCTTTTTAATATCCTGTATGTCAAAACTTATTTCATCTTCTACTTCTTTTATAGCACGTTTTACTCTATTACTTAAATTTAAAGCTTCTTCAACTAAACTATTTACATTTATTAAAACTTCAAATCCCATATCAATCATATCTTCACTATAAAATCTATTTTCTGTAGGGTATCTATGCAATATAAAATTATTATCTAATAATTTTAATGCTGCATAATCCCCTTGACTAATTTCAGAACTTAAATCACATTTAATAGAATTATAAATAGTTATTGTTTCATGGATTAATAACTCTATTCCATATTCTTTAATAACAAATGACTTTAGTATTCTTTCTATAGTTCCATGTATCATTTCCAACTGCCTAGGATAAGATATACCTATTTTATTAGCGAGAATTGCATCTCTAATCATAACATTGGAATCAGCCTTCCACAATTTATAAATTTCTTTTTTTATGTTATTTGGCCTAAATCTTTTTAGCTTTCCTGATTTATTAGTTCTACATTCCAATGTAAATCTATCAATTAAACCTTCCATTTATTAACCTCTTAAGAAATCAACTAAAATATTAAATCCACAATCCTTAGCATAGTCTTCAATATTAGTAAGAATTTCTCCCATTTCTTTTGCTTTTATATTTGATTTAACATAAACTTGTATTACATAATAGCTATCAACTTCGTTATATTTAAACTCTGATATTTTTTCTAATATATTTTTATCTAACGTATCCTTAGCATTGTTAATTATTTTATTGTATTGCTCTTTACTCAATTATCATCACACCTTTCTTTCATACTATTAATCTAGTACTAAACAATGTAGAAATTATAAATGTCAAAAATGCTACAGTAACAATTCTTTTTTTATCTTAATATCTCAATATATTAAATTCTTTATTATTTATTTTATCATATCTTTCAGTAGCTGTACTTTTGTTTAATATAAAGTCTACAAAAAATTTTGTATGTAAAATCATAATTTTAATTATATAAATCAAAAGAGCCTACCCTTTATAAGTTGGATAAGCTCTACTCCTAACTCCATAACTTTCATAAAAATCTTTCATAAATCTATCTAAATAATACTTTTCATCCCTATATCTATTAAATTATAACCTATATTATTTATTTTATAAACTTAATAAAAAACTGACTGCGTCATATTTTAAGTTGAAAGTTAAGAGATTTCATCAGTATAATTAACAATTTCTAAGGTGTTAAAACACCCCCTTATAAAAACATTATTTAT
>NZ_JAMQIF010000055.1:0-4336 GCF_023845855.1 Clostridium sp. ZBS2 | reverse complement strand
GTCCACTTTACTTATGCATACATAAAAACTTTGCTGAAACAGAGATTATTTAATATTATCATATTTACATACATTATTTAATGGACATTCCTTGCATTTAGGATTCCTAGATGTGCAACATCTTCTTCCATGAAATATTAGCAAATGATGAGTTAACGACCACTCACTTTTAGGTAACTCTTTTTGTAACTGCATTTCAACTTCTAATACATTTTCAGAACTTGCAAGACCTAGTCTATTTGACACTCTAAAAACATGCGTATCTACAGCTATTGACGGCACTTTAAAAGCATTTGATAAAACTACATTTGCAGTCTTTCTACCTGCTCCTGCAAGCGAAGTTATCCCTTCCATGGTTCTTGGAACTTCCCCATTAAAATTTTCTTTTAATTGTCTAAACATAAGTATTAAATTTTTAGACTTGTTACGATATAACCCTATTTGTTTTATTCTTTGCTCCAACTCTTCATTTGTTATATTTAAAAAAGAGTCTAAGTCAGGATAATCTTTAAATAAAGTTTGTGTAACTTCATTAACCTTTTTATCAGTAGTTTGTGCTGATAAAATTGTAGCTACTAACAACTGAAAAGGTGTTTCATAATTTAATTCACATTTAGCATCTGGGTAAGTTTCTTTTAGAATATCTAAAATCTTTTGTGTCCTTACTTTCATATTATTTATAATCTCCTCTTATTTATAAACTCCCCTGTATTCTTCAGGTAATAAGTTTGCTATACTCTTCATTAATATATGGAGACATCTATCATCATATTCATGTTTATCTTCATTTTCATTTTTCTTTGGAAGTTCTATTTTTTGTCCTATATTTATATTAACATCTGCATTTCGCCAGTTTTCTCCACCCATGTCACCACTTTCACTTATTGGAAGAAGCTTTTCTGTTCCACACATCCCAATAGGAATTATTTCTGCTTTTGACATTCTTGCCATTAATAATATTCCTTTTTTACCTTCAATCATAGCACCAGTTCTACTTCTAGTTCCTTCTGGAAAAATTAAAATATCATTCCCAGCTCTAAGAGTCTTAACAATTCTTGTTATAGCATCTTTGTCTGGTGAATTAGGCTTTATAGGAATATTTTTTATAACCTTTGTTCCTATTCTAGTTATAAGATCATCACTTAACTTAGCACCTGCAATAAAATATGGATCACTTTTTTGTCTTAATATTCGATCTAACACTAATCCATCTGCATTACTTAAATGATTACATATAAAAATTCTAGGTTTTTTAACTTTATCTATATTTTCAATTCCTTTTAAGGTTATGTTTGCATATTTTTTTATATAATTCGCAATTTTCATTTTACCAAAATTCACAAGAAAACTTTCTGGTAACATTTCTAATATTTTTACTATAGTTGGTGATAGCATATTTCTCACTCCCGCTCTAATCTCTATATCTCTTTATATAATAATTATATTCTAGTTTTTTGGAAAAGTCTATTTATATACTCATTTAAATATGGTGATTCAAACTTTTGATTTTGGTTTAAATTATTATTTTTTAAATACATTTTACTTCTGATCAAGGCATTTCTTTTTAAGATATTTTTTCCTCTCCATCCACAAGATGTATTCTTAAAACTCTCTTTAAACTGTCCATTTTCCATATTAATAATAAACTCCTCATTATCCTTAACCATAAAATCAAATGGTAAAAATTCAGGTATTCTAGACAATTCTTTTTCTATATTATAAGGACATACCAATTGACATGTATCACAACCAAACATTCTTCCTTGTAATTTTTCTATTTCCCAATCAGCTAAATCTTTTTTTTGAGTAATATAAGATAAACATATGTTACAATTTTTTTTGTTAGAATTAATGGCTTTCGTTGGACATGCTGCGTAGCACTCTTCACATTTACCACATTCTTTAAATAAATTCATCTCTTCAAATGTACCTTTATCCTCATCATAAATCTCTAAATCAGTTATTATCTCACCTAAAAAAATATATGACCCATATTTCTTATTTATAAGTAAATTATTTTTCCCAACAAATCCAACTCCACCCAAATAAGCTATATATCTTTCAGGTAACGAATTGCTATCAACAAAACTTTTAGCAATGCCCCCATTAGATTCTATTATTTCACAAATAATTTTTAAGTATTTATTTACTACATAGTGATAATCCTTCCCCTTTGTGTATACAGAAAAACCATTATTATTATTTGACTCAGAAGTCAAATAAGGGAAAGCTATAGAAATTATAGTTTTCCCCTCTTCTAAATATTGAATTGGATTTATTCTTTTATCTATATCATCCTCTTCAAATTCATTTTGTAAATTTAAATCTTTTCTATTTTTATAAAAGTTCTTTAGTTCATCAAATTTCCTACACTTTATAAAACCTATTGAATCTATACCTAAAGAAGAACAGGTTTTAATTATTTGATCTTTTACTCCCATCGTATATTCCTCTAAATTATCATTTCGTTATAAATTTTTTTCTTTCTTCCTTTTAAATCTTCTATTTCAATTATAGAAGCCTTAGTTCTAATAATATTTCTAGCAGAAACTCCTACTGTTGTTGCCCCCTGTGGAACATCATGCAATACAACGGCATTAGAACCTATTTTAGCATTGTCTCCAATATTAATTGGCCCCAAAACTTTTGCTCCTGCCCCTATAAGAACATTATTTCCTACTGTTGGATGTCTCTTACCTTTATCTTTACCAGTTCCACCAAGAGTTACTCCATGATATAAAATAACATCATTACCAATTTCAGCAGTTTCTCCAATTACAACTCCCATTCCATGATCTATAAATAGCCCTTTTCCTATAGTTGCGCCTGGGTGAATTTCTATTCCAGTAAGAAATCGTGCTAATTGAGAAATAAATCTAGCTAAAAAGAAAAACTTGTGCTTATATAAAAAATGTGAAACTCTATAAGATATAAGAGCATGAATACATGGATATAAAAGTAATACTTCTACCTTACTTTTAGCAGCCGGATCATTTATTAAAACCCTTTCCAAATCATAATTTAAATTTTTAAACACAATTCCATTCTCCTTCTTCAATAAAATTCAATAGAATTTAAATTTAGTTTATATTCTAATATAGTTTTGATATATGNNTCTTATGCATATATCAAAAGATAATCTA
This sequence comes from Clostridium sp. ZBS2, assembly GCF_023845855.1. Lineage (NCBI taxonomy): Bacteria > Bacillati > Bacillota > Clostridia > Eubacteriales > Clostridiaceae > Clostridium > Clostridium sp. ZBS2. The sequence continues at coordinate 1,193 of NZ_JAMQIF010000055.1, read as the reverse complement.
AATTAATCGTATATACCCATTGATATATATTTTTCTCCTCCATCTGGTGCAATGGCTAATACTTTCTTTCCTTTTCCTAGTTTTTGAGCTATTTCAATAGCTCCGTATATAGCAGCTCCAGCTGATATTCCTACTAAAACACCTTCTGTTTGTGCAACATTCTTAGCAACTTTTAACGCATCCTCATCTTTTACTTTTAAGATTTCATCTATATATTTTTCATCATATATTCCAGGTATAAATCCTGCTCCTATACCCTGTATTTTGTGAGCTCCTGGTTTTCCTCCACTTAATACTGGTGATGAAAATGGCTCTACTGCCACTGCTTTGATTTGCGGATTTTTAGTTTTTAAGCTTTTTGATATTCCAACTAATGTTCCACCAGTTCCAACACCAGCAACAATTGCATCTAAATCCGGTATATCTTTATGAATTTCTTCTGCTGTTGTTTCATAGTGTTTTTCTGGATTAGCTATATTCTCAAATTGTTGAGGAATAAAATACTCATCTCCAACACCAATTTCTAGTGCTTTTTCAATAGCACCTTTCATACCTTTACTTCCATCTGTTAATATTAATTCTGCCCCATATGCCTTAATTAAATCTCTTCTTTCCTTACTCATTGTTTCAGGCATAACTATTATAACTTTATATCCCTTTAATTTTCCTATTAAAGCAAGTGCTATACCTGTATTTCCGCTTGTAGGTTCAACTATTGTTGAGCCTTTTTTTAATAGTCCTTCCTTTTCAGCTTTTTCTATCATACCAAGTGCTGCTCTATCTTTAACACTTCCACCTGGATTAAATTTTTCTAGTTTAACATAAACCTCTGCCATATTATCATCATTAACTAAATTGTTTAATTTTAAAATTGGTGTTTTTCCTATTAATTCTAGTATTCCATTATAAATCATCTTTTTTCCTCCTTAATACTTATCTTTTAAAATTTATATACTTCTTAAAAAACGTGCTATGCCACACTTTGTTAGTTAAATTAGTGAAAAAATAAGAGTTATGAGTTATTGGTTGAAAGTACTTAGCTCTCCATTTTATCCTCTCAATTCTTAACTAATATTTTATTATAACCTTTAAGTTTGATTTTTAATATTTACAAATATTTTATATAAAATAAAAAAACTTCGTCTTCTATAAAAATATAGAGACGAAGTTGTATCCGCGGTTCCACTCTAATT
>NZ_JAMQIF010000054.1:0-297 GCF_023845855.1 Clostridium sp. ZBS2 | reverse complement strand
TATTACTAGATTAAAACTTAAATCTTTAGAAGATTTTAGAAGAGATGAATTAGGTTTTGTATTTCAAGACTTTAATTTATTAGATACTTTAACAGCATATGAGAATATAGCATTAGCATTAACTATTCAAAATAAAAGAAAAAGATCAATAGATTCATTAATAAAAAATGTAGCAAAAGAATTAGGAATAGAAGAGATATTAAATAAATATCCATACCAAATATCTGGAGGACAAAAACAAAGAGTTGCGTGTGCAAGAGCAATAGTTAAAAATCCTTCATTAATATTAGCCGATGA
>NZ_JAMQIF010000053.1:0-403 GCF_023845855.1 Clostridium sp. ZBS2 | reverse complement strand
AAAAGAAGGTTTAATTTAATATAGATTCTGTTCAATTTTGAAAGACTAAGTCTTTCAAAATGTTCTTTGAAAATTGCACATAGAATACGAAGTTTAGTGAAGCTTAGTACAAGGAATCAAATTATTTTTGTAATGAGCGTATTTTATACGTAAATGAAAAAAAATTATGCAGATGACGAAGTAATAAGATTCAATAAACGAGTATATTGTATATAATACAACAAGCCAAGAAATATATTCTTTGTAATAATTGAAATAATTACCTAGATAATTACTCAAATTAAAATTGGCATTGTGAAGTTTAGTAGTGATTAGTGCAAGGAAACAAGAAAGTTATGAAATGAGCAGTGCTTAGGTACGCGAATGAGTAAATTTCGTAGTTGACGAAGCAATAAGCGCTAAT
>NZ_JAMQIF010000052.1:0-681 GCF_023845855.1 Clostridium sp. ZBS2 | reverse complement strand
ATGGAGAAATCTAGTTAACATGATGTTTAACTAGTAATTAAAATATACTTACTTCGAAAAAGAAGGTTTAATTTAATGTAGATTCTGTTCAATTTTGAAAGACTAAGTCTTTCAAAGTGAGGGCTTATAGCTCAGCTGGTTAGAGCGCACGCCTGATAAGCGTGAGGTCGATGGTTCGAGTCCATTTAAGCCCACCATTGTTCTTTGAAAATTGCACATAGAATACGAAGTTTAGTGAACCTTAGTACAAGGAATCAAATAATTTTTACAATGAGCGTATTTTATACGTGAATGAAAAAAATTATGCAGATGACAAAGTAATAGGATTCAATAAACAAGTATATTGTATATAATACAACAAGCCAAGAATATATTCTTTGTAATAATTGAAATAATTACCTAGATAATTACTCAAATTAAAATTGGCAAATTGTTTTGTTTATTTATAAGCAAAATAATGTTACGAAGTTTAGTGGCGATAAATACGAGGAAACGAGTATTTTATGAACGGAGCGTATCGTGATACGTGAGTACAGAAAATATGAAGTTAACGAAGTAGTTAGCGACAATAAAAAAGCAAAAGGACAAGCTAAAAAGAGCGCATGGGGAATGCCAAGGCATCAGGAGCCGATGAAGGACTCGATAAGCCGCGATAAGCTTCGGGTAGAAGCACACAGTATG
>NZ_JAMQIF010000051.1:0-314 GCF_023845855.1 Clostridium sp. ZBS2 | reverse complement strand
TTATACGTGAATGAAAAAAAATTATGAAAATGACGAAATAATAAGATTTAATAAACAAGTATATTGTATATAATACAACAAGCCAAGAATTATTCTTTGTATTTAAATAAGAACTATTCATTAATTGTTAAAATTAGATTAATAGGTCAAGCTACAAAGGGCGCATGGTGAATGCCTTGGCATCAGGAGCCGATGAAGGACGCGATAAGCTGCGATAAGCTTCGGGTAGACGCACATAGTCAGAGATCCGAAGATTTCCGAATGAGGAAACTCACATGGGAAACCCCATGTATTGTAAAGTGAATACATAGCTT
>NZ_JAMQIF010000050.1:0-4166 GCF_023845855.1 Clostridium sp. ZBS2 | reverse complement strand
ATAATAATAATAATATTAATCCAATAGATCCTTTTGGTCCTAAATTTGTAAATTCAAATAATATATATATTAGTATAGATGGCGCTACACCAAAAGAAACTAAATCAGCTAAAGAATCTAATTCTTTGCCTAAATCACTAGATACGTTTAAAAAACGTGCGACTCTACCATCATATCTATCAACTAAGCCGGCAATTAATATAAAAATACTTGCAAGATCTATTCTATCATACATAACCGATAGTATTGAAAGAACACCACAAGATAGATTTATAAATGTGAATATATTAGGAATACAACTTTTTCTCATAAAAATCACTCCTGAATTTATTAAAAATCATTTACGAAATATTATTATAGCATACATGTTCTTAAAATATAAGGTGTAATTTAATTAATATTTTCTTAATTTATAAAATAAGAAATTTATACCATAAAAATACATAAAAGATAATATATTATCGACATTAAAAGTACAAAATGATATAATCAGCTGTATAACGAATTTGGTTGGAGGGAATTTATATTTATGAAAAAGGTTAAATTCATATATAACCCGTACTCAGGAGAAAATATTATAGTTAATGAACTAGATAATGTTATAAAACTACATGAAGAAGCGGAATTTCAAATAATTCCATATAGGATTCAAAAAGGAAAATCATTATATGAAGCCTTAGATGACATAGATGATACTTACGAATATATATTAATAGCTGGTGGCGATGGTACTGTTGATTCAGTTGTAAATGCCATGAAACAAAAGAAACTAGATTTGCCAATAGGAATATTACCAGTAGGAACTGCAAATGATTTTGGTAAATTTATTAATATACCAAATAACATTACAGATGCTTGTAATAAAATATTAAATTCAAAACCTGTTGGAGTTGACCTTGGCAAAATAAATGATAAGTATTTTATAAATGTAGCAAGTACAGGACTTTTTACTGATGTTTCTCAAAAGACCGATGTAAACTTAAAGAACACTATAGGTAAATTAGCGTACTACTTAAAAGGTATAGAAGAGTTACCTAACTTTAGAAGACTAAAAGTCAATATAACGTCTAAAGAGTGTACTTATGATGGTGAAATGTATCTTTTATTAGTATTCAATGGAGAAAGTGCTGGTAACTTTAGATTAGCTACAGAAGCAGACATGACAGATGGTAAGCTTGATGTAATTATATTTAAAGCCATTCCAATTATTGAATTAATACCATTATTTATTAAAGTATTAAAAGGAGAGCATTTAGATTCTAAAAAAGTAGTATACTTTAAAACAGATGATTTATATATTGAATCTAAAGAAAATATAGTTACAGATATTGATGGAGAACGAGGACCAGATTTTCCATTAAATATTAAATGTATTAAAAGTGGAATTAAAGTTTTAGGAATTGATTAGTAAAGTAATTATTAAGTAGTTATAGGTATAAAATATGTAATTATATAATAAATATAAGTAACAGGAATGTAGATAGGAGTGTAATTTGTGAATTTTGCATATTATTTATTTTTGTTACTTATAATTTTTTTATGTCTGATACTTTTAAAAAAGAATATACAGGTTTCACCTAAGAAAATAAAAATATATGTGACTATTGTAATTACATTATTTTTATTAAGACATATAACATTATTTATTTTATGCATACTTAAAAATAGTACAATTGTATACTATTTTAAATCTGTAATTTTCTTAAACCATATATCAGTGCCTCTAATGATTTTAGCTATAACATATGTGTATCTTAGATCTGAAAATTTAAAATTTAGCACTAACTATATTATTGCTGTAATAATATCAGTTGTTTATGGCTTAATAATCTATTTTTCTAAAGCAACAGTGCAAGTAAACACTTTGTATGGTTTTATTTTAAAAATAGATAAAGAAACATTAATATTCTTATTTTCATTAATATTATTAGGAATACTACTTATTTTTAATGTAATTATACTAGATAAACCTTTTGTAAATAAAAAGGGCATATGGCTTATAATTTTATCAATTTCAATTGTAATGATTGAAGATATTATTATTTTAGGGGGAATAAGAGTTTTCCCATATCCAGTTATAGGAGATTTTATATTTCTTATAATTATGAGTTTAGTACTGAATGGTTTTAAAAAAATTAGAGAAATACAATAAAAAATAAGAAAAGACTAATGATTCCAAAACAAACAGAAACATTAGTCTTTTTATATAGTTAAAATTATTTTCTTCTATTAGTCTTTTTATTAAAATTATTTTCTTCTAGTAGAAGTTTTAGGTTTAAAATTACCTTTAGATTTTTTTCTATTTTCTACATTTTTATCTTTTGAATTAGATTTAGAACTTTGAGTTATACTTTTAGCACTTGAATTAGATTTTGCATTATTCTTATTAGAAGTTCTAGTGCTAGTTGTATGTGAACTCTTTTCGCCATCATTATTAGATGATTTATTTCTATTATTTTTACCTTGATATCCAAGTTTAGCTGGTGTAAAACCAATCAAACAATCTTTATCATTACCAATTAAATCTTCTCTGTGTGCTGCAATTAAGGCCTTTTTTACCTTTTTATGATTTTTAGGTACAGCAAATTGAATTAAAGCTCTTTGCATTTCTTTTTCTTCAGGAGTTCTAGGAACATAAACTTCTTCTCCAGTAAGAGGGTTAAATCCAGTGTAGTACATAGTAGTTGACAAGCTTCCAGGAGTAGGGTAAAAATCTTGTACTTGTTCTGGAGTATATCCCATTTCTTTAACATATTGTGCTAGTTCTATTGCTGCATTTAAATCAGAACCAGGATGAGAAGACATTAAATAAGGTACAAGGAATTGTTTCTTATTTAATTTTTTATTTATATTAAAGTATTTATCTACAAATCTATCATATACTTCTCTTGTTGGTTTTCCCATTTGATTTAATACTTTTGGAACAACATGTTCTGGGGCTACTTTTAATTGACCGCTTATATGATGTTCACATAATTCTTTGAAGAAAGAGTCATTTTTATCATGAATTAAATAATCATATCTTATACCTGAACGAATAAACACTTTTTTTATACCAGGTAATTTTCTAACTTTTTTTAATAAAGAAAGATATTCAGTATGATCAATCTTTAAATTTTTACAAGGTGCTGGAAACATACACTGCTTAGTCTTACATGTTCCATGTACTTCTNNATGTATCCTTTAAAATCAGGGAGAGTAGTTAATAATGTTGCTTCATCAATTATAGAATTTTGGCTTCTATTTTGAATTACTCTTCCTTGATGGAATGTTAATGCACAAAATGAGCATGAACCAAAACATCCTCTATGACTTGTAATTGAGAATTTAACTTCTTGAATTGCAGGTATTCCACCTTCAGATTCATATATTGGATGATAAGTTCTTGTATAAGGTAAATTATATGTAATATCCATTTCATCTTGGGTTAAGTTTTCTTGAGGTGGATTTTGAACTAGATATCTATCACCATATTTTTGTATTACTGTTTTACCAATAATTGAATCTTGTTCATAATATTCTAATTTATAAGCTTCTGAATAAGCATTTTTATCATTTACCACTTCTTCATATGATGGAACGATAACTGGATTTTCAATATGTGATATATCATTAGTTAAGTAACATGTACCTCTAACGTTAGTGATATTCTTTATATTTGCACCATATCTTAATAAGTCCGCAATTTGAACTACTGTTTTTTCACCCATACCATACATCAATAAATCTGCTTTAGAATCTAGAAGGACACTTCTTCTTATTTTATTATCCCAATAATCATAATGAGCAAATCTTCTAAGACTTGCTTCTATTCCACCAATTGCAATTGCTACATCTTTAAAAGCTTCTCTTATTCTATTGCAATAAACAATTACAGCTCTATCAGGTCTATGTCCTGATTTACCACCTGGAGAATATAAATCTTCGCTTCTATGTCTTTTGGCAGCAGTATAATGGTTAACCATAGAATCTATATTACCTGAATTAACTAAAAATCCATATTTAGGACGCCCTAATTTTTTAAAATCTTCACAATCATTCCAGTTAGGTTGTGCAATAATTCCAACGGTAAATCCTTCTGATTCAAGGGTTCTTCCAATTATAGCAGTACCAAAAGATGGATGATCAACATAGGCATCTCCAGTTACAATTATAAAATCTAATTG
>NZ_JAMQIF010000049.1:0-554 GCF_023845855.1 Clostridium sp. ZBS2 | reverse complement strand
GACCAAAATAAAAAAAAATTATTTTAAAAAAAATAGTTTTTCTTAAAAAAAAGTTTTATTAAGAAAAAACAAAAGGGGTGGCGGGGGAAATTATATTAAAAAAAAAATAAAAAAAAAATTTTCCAAAAAAAAGAGAGAAATAAAAAAAAAAAAAAAGGAAAAAAAAACTAAAAAAAAAAAATTTAAAAAAAAAACAAAAAAAAAAAAAAAAAAAATTATAATTTTTAAAATTTTAAATTTTTGATTTTTAATTAAAGTTTGTTTTTTTTATATAAAAAATTTAAACTTTTAATTATGTAACCCCCCCCATTTCTTGCTGACTCAAATTTATATCTTTTTGGTGTTCTTATTTTTTAAAAAGTACAAGTTATTTATTTTTTTCTTTTTTTTTTTTTTTTTTTTTTTTTTTTTTTTTTTTTTTCTCTTCTCTTTTTTTTTTTTTTTTTTTTCTTTTTGTTTCTTCTTTTTTTTTCTTTTTCTTTTTCTTTTTCTTTTTTTTGTTTTTTTCTTTTTCATATTTTTTTTTCTGTTTTTTCTTTTTTATGTTTTTTGTT
>NZ_JAMQIF010000005.1:47423-98242 GCF_023845855.1 Clostridium sp. ZBS2 | reverse complement strand
AGTTGTGAAAAAGAAAGATAATTTTTATGAAAAAATTAATTTTATTATTAGCAATATTGTTTATATAAGTCTATGAATAATAAAAACATGTAATAGCATTAAAAGTGCTGCAAGAGTATCACTTTAATAAATTGTTTGGAAATTTATTCATTTAAAATCGTACCGGATGAAATGGCTTTGTATTATGAGTTATTTCATCTTTTTATTTATATTAGTTTACATAATGTTTATTATGTTTAAAAAAATAGCGGTTTTAACGAATGTGAATATATTAAGTGTTTTTTGGCAAACTAAATTAGAAGATTAATTAGAAATGAGGTGTAAGATTTATGAAAAGAAAATCAATTTTAGCCTTACTATTGGCTACATTGCTATCATGTTCAATGTTTATAGGATGTGGATCTAATAATTCTGATGATTCTAAAACAAACATGAAAGAAGCAGGAGAAAATGTTAAAGAAGATGTTAAGGATTTAGGTAATAACGTTAAAGATGCAACAAAAGATGCTGGGGAAACCATAAAATATACAGCAATAAACTTTAAAGATGATGTAGTAAATGCTGGTAATGAACTTAAAGATGCAGTAAATGGAAGTAAAAAAGATTATTTTAGTGGAACAGAAACTGACTACATGGTCGGAAATGATTATGTTAGAGTTTATGAATATGATGATTCTAATAAAATTGATGAAGATATAAAAAGGATATCTGATGATGGAATGAAAATAGAAGGGGCCACTGTAGATTACAAAACTAAACCTAATTATTATAAAAAAGGGAATACTTTGGTTGTATATGAAGGTAATGATCCAACCTATGTTGCTCAATTTAAAGAAACCTTAGGAAATCCTATAAGATAATAAATATAAATTACAGTATAAATATTATGTAAAGTAATTTACTTATATTTTTAAAATCTCTATTATTATATTTTTAGACTATAATAATAGAGATTTTTTATAAAGTAGGAGAGAATTCTTTATAATTTTGATAGTGGATTTGATTTTACGGCATCTCTTAATGTATCATCATCTACATGAGTGTAAATTTGAGTAGTGGAAATATTTTCATGGCCTAATATATTTTGAAGACTTCTTATATCCACATCTCCATACTTATACATAAGTGTAGCAGCAGTATGTCTCAATTTATGAGGAGTATATTTTTCATCTGTTAACCCTGCATTTTTTACATGTTTTTTAATCATTATCTCAACTGTTCTTTGATTTATTGGTTTATTGTGAGAAGATAAGAATAAAAACTTTTTGTATTCTGGCAAAGCTTTAGAATCATCCCTAACCACCATATAATTTTCAATTGCTTTTAAGCAAGCATCATTTAAATAAACTGTACGTTCTTTATTACCTTTACCTATAATAGTTAAAATATCATTTCTAATTTTTTCAATTAATATTCCACACAATTCTGAAAGACGCATTCCACAATTTAAAAATAAAGTTAATATACAATAATCTCGAGCGTAATTTTTATCATTTTTATCTAAAGATCCAAGTAAATGTATGCTTTGATCTAATGTAAGATATACAGGGTGTCGTTTATTTATCTTAGGGGATTCTAGCTCTGTTGTAGGGTTGTCCACAATTATTTTAGCTTTTCCTTGTAAAAACTTAAAAAAAGATTTTAAAGTAGCAACTTTTCTAGCTCTTGCATAAGCGCTATTATTTCTATATTTTTCAATGAAAGACATAAAGGCATATAGATCTCTAAGCTTTATACCTTTTAAAAAATCATCATCAATATCTCTAATATCTATTTCTTCGAATTCTATATTTTTATCTTTAATAAGTCCTCGATATAATTTCATGAATTTAAAAAAGATAGTTAAATCTTTTTTGTATGCAGCAATTGTATTTGTAGATTTATTTTTTATGGTTTCTAAGTAATTTAAAAAATCTATTACCGAATTAGGTAAGTCGTTGTTTTGAAAAAAATCAATATCATAATTCATATATTTTATCACCATCATTTATTATAATTTAAATCTATTTTCATAAGATTTAAATATATTATACCAATAAATGAATTTTTAATCAATTATTTCGGGAAATGTATATTTCCCGAAATAAAATTAAGCGATTTTTAGCATTAAAATTGATTTATTTGAAATTTTAATCTTGGTTTTAGATTTAATGCTTATTAAAATATAAATTTAATTTTGCGATTTAATTATCCATCTAACTTAAATTATTAACCAATAAGCTAAATTATATACTTTTAATTTTATGGATATTTATCAGTCTTGTATTTTCATTTAGATAAGAATTATTATCCATGAATAATTTTATTCCTTAAATTGTAAAAATAATTAAATTTTTAATGATTGTTATTTAGTAAACTAATCACTAGAATTCTCTTTGATTTTCCTTAAAATATAAAGTTTTACACATATTATAATATTGAATTTGTATCAAAAATTGAATTTGAATTTTCCTTTATTCTAGGAATTACACTTTTTGTTGTTTTTCAAATTCTATTTTAAAAATAGAAGTAGAATGAAAAATTGGACAAAAATACAATATAATATATAATATATATGTATTTACTTAGAATTTTTTATATAAAATTAATAGGTAGATGAATTAAATAAAAATTGATAGATATGGTCTAATGATTTTTATTCAGTAATATTTTATTTATATAACAGGAGGAAAAAATTATGGCAAAAGAAAGTAAAACTAATGCTATGAGAATTTTAGACAGCAGTAAAATAGAATATACCACTTATAACTATCAAAATAAAGATGGAAAAATAGATGGTGTAGCTGTTGCTCATAAAATAAATAAGGATGAAAATGAAGTTTTTAAAACTTTGGTCACTCAAGGACATTCTAAAGAATTTTATGTATATGTTATTCCAGTTGCACAAGAATTAGATATGAAAAAAGCTGCAAAAGCCGCATCTGAAAAAAGTATTGAAATGATACATGTTAAAGATATTAATAAAATTACAGGATATATAAGAGGAGGATGCTCTCCTATCGGAATGAAGAAAGCATTTAAAACTTTTATTCATAATACCGCTTTGAATTGTGGAACAATAGTATTTAGTGGTGGTAAAATTGGATCTCAAATTGAAATGAATCCAAAACAATTAGAAAATATACTGAATTGTACATTTATAGATTTAATTAAATAAATTATATTAATAGATAAGATGATCCTGTTAATTATATATTGATAATTATCAATATTTGAGGTTTATTGTGTTTATTTAATGTAAATCTATTATAAAAATGCCATTTTCACGATTATAGAACACATGTTCTGTAGCTATGAAAATGGCACCTTTATAAAAAATCGACAAAATGATTATTGTGGAACTGTAATTTTTTTTACACATATCTATCTTTTGACCACATGCTAAAAAAAATCTACTAAGCAATTAAATAATCTTTTATTGTTTTATGAGTACTTATAGAATCTTTTAGATTATTATATTACCAAAAATAATAATAAACTGCATTAAGATAAATATCTATTAATCCTAATACAGTTTATATAACAACTCTACTTTCCTACTCTACAACTTCTCCTACTAAAGAAAATGACTTAGCTTCAATTATTTTCACATTAACAAGCTTTCCTATCATTTCTTTACAACCATCAAAGTTTACAAGCTTAGCATTTCTTGTTCTACCAGTTAATTTGTTTTCATTGTTCTTACTAGTTCCTTCAACTAAAACTTCATATATCTTTCCTTCTGCTGCCTTGTTTCCAGCAACAATACCTTCATTAACAGTTGCCACAAGTCTATTGAATCTATCATGTTTAATATCATCAGGAATTTGATTTTCCATCTTATCCGCTGGTGTATGATTTCTTCTTGAGTATATGAATGTAAATGCAGCATCATATTTAACTTCTTTTACTAAATTAAGTGTTTCTTGAAAATCTTCTTCAGTTTCTCCAGGAAATCCAACTATTATATCTGTTGAGAATGTTACATCTGGAATTTCTTTTCTTATTTTTTTAGCTAATTCTAAATACTGTTCTTTATTATAATGTCTATTCATTTTTTGTAATATTTCATTACTACCACTTTGTACAGGTAAATGTATTTGCTCACAAAGTTTATCACAATCTCTTATGGCATAAACTACATCTAAAGTTAAATCTTTAGGGTGAGATGTCATAAATCTTAATCTCTCAAGTCCATCTATTTCATTAATTCTTCTTAAAAGCTGTGCAAAAGTAATTTCTTCTTCAAGACCTTTACCATAAGAGTTTACATTTTGTCCAAGTAGAGTAATTTCTTTATATCCATTAGACACTAATTCTTTTATTTCCTTTTCTATATCTTCTGGCTTTCTACTTCTTTCTCTTCCCCTAACATAAGGAACTACACAATATGTACAAAAATTATTACATCCATACATTATAGTAACAAAAGCTTTTACGTCACTTTTTCTGTCTATTGGAACCCCTTCTACAATTTCAGTTTCTTTATCAAAAATCTCTTTAACTTGAACTCCTTCAACTTGAACTCTATGCAAATATTCTGGGAACTTGTATGCATTATGAGTTCCAAATATGATATCAACATAAGGGAATCTACTTAAAATTTCATCTGCCATCCCCTTTTGTTGCATCATACAACCACATAAAGCTATTATTAAATTAGGATTTTTCTCTTTTTGATTTTTTAGTCTGCCAAGATTTCCAAAAACTTTATTTTCTGCATTTTCTCTTACACAACAAGTATTGAAAATTACAATTGAAGCTTCATCTCTATTTTCTGTTTCTTCATATCCTTGAGATTTAAGCATTCCTGAAAGTTTCTCAGAATCTTCTTCATTCATTTGGCACCCCCAAGTTTCAATAAAGAAGAATTCTTTTTTATCTATTTTATTTGTCTTTAAAGCGTCTATATTAAAATTCATTAGTATTCCTCCAAGTTTAAAAAATTATACCTCTGTATTATAACAAATAATTATATTAATTAAAAGACCATGATCTAATATATGATTCTTTAATCAAATACTTAATTAATTACCACTTAATCCTTCCATAGTATAAAAATTTCCACAATACATTGTTTCTATATTTATATCTGTATTTGAAATTGGAATAAAAGTATTTTTTTCTAGTCCTTCTTCAGTAATAATATAAACTTTCAATGTTATATTATCTACGTAGCAGTCATATCTAGTCATTTTCTTATGTTCATATTTAACTGTATTAAGAAAATCTAATTGACTTTTAAAATCACTTTTTCTTCCATAAACTATTTTCTCATGGTTTTTCCAAATTAATTTGTTATCCACTAAAATCATCCCCCATAAATTTAAAAATTGTTTGCATTTTTTATTTATAACCTATTGCTCCATGTTGTTATTTTTCCGTATTCTTCGAACCCCATTTTTTTATACAAATTAAAAGCTTTATAATTATTCACATCAACATTTATTGTAACCTGTGAAATATGTTTTTTGTAGCATAAATATATTAAATATTTTATAAGCATTTCGCCATACCCTTTATTTCTATATTCATCTAGTATACCAACATTAACTATTGTATAAAGGTCTTTTTTTGAAATAACTTGTCCATAGCCTATCGTTACATTTCCAATCATTATAAAAACGCATAAATCATTTATATAATAATCCTCCTCTTCTTCTAGCTTTATATCGTAAGGAACTAAGGGAATTCTATCATTATCTTTAAACACAGAATTCTGAATAAAACATCTTAAACCTTCATCTTCTCTTTTAGTGAAAATTTTAAAGTTTATATTTTTCTTAAAATCAAATTTACAATTGGATGTCCTTATTTTCATTAAAGATGTAGCTCTTATTGGACTGAATTTTAATTTAGTCATTATATCATAAGTTATGTTGCTATCTGCTACGTCAAAATTTAAAGTTTTATTTTTAAACATATTAATTAATTCTTTTGAAATAAGATTAATATAAGCTTCACTTGCATATAAAGATAAAATTTTTATAACTTCTGTTATTGGATATTGAATCCATAAATAACCTATATATTTGTTGTCATATTTAAATAACCTAATTTCTCTTCTTTTCATATACTTAGCAATAAATGATTGCTCATTATATAATTCAAAAAAATCTTTATTATTAATATACTTATCATTAGCTTCTTCTTGTAGTATTTTAAAGTATTTTAGATTTTTTAATGATAACTTTTCTATTATAAACATAAAACTCCTCACTTCTAATAAATAAAGTATAGTATTAAAAAAATACTTAGTCAATTAAGTACCGTTAGTTAACAGAAGTTAATTTTTTTAAGTTAATTTTTTCAAAGTAAAAAGAACCCCTATATAAATTATATTGAGGTTCTTTTTATTTATACATATTTTGTTAAATATCTTTTATGCTTAAGCTTACTCTTTTATTTTCTTCATCAACTTCTAATATCTTTGCCTTGACTTCTTCGCCAACACTAAGTACTTCTGATGGATGTGATATTCTATTAAATGAAATTTTCGAAATATGAACTAATCCATCAACTCCAGGTTCTAATTCTACAAAAGCACCAAAATCATTTATTCTTACAACTTTACCTAAAACTATTGAACCTTCTGGATACTTTTCTTTTACATTTTCCCATGGTTTTGGAAGTAACTCTTTTCTACTTAAAGATAATTTCTTATTTTCTTTATCTATAGCTATAATCTTAACTTCAAGCATTTCACCTTTTTTCAATATATCTTCTATATTTTTAACATGATTCCATGAAATTTGAGATAAATGTAATAACCCATCTATTCCATTAACATCTAAAAATGCACCAAAATTAGTAAATCTCTTAACTTCAGCTTTAATTACATCCCCAACATTTAAACTTTCCCAAATTTTCTCTTCTTCTGTTTCCTTAAGAACTTCTAATAAAACTCTTCTAGATGCAATAACTTTTTTATGTTCTTCAGCAGAATAATCAATTAATTTAACTTCTAATACTTGATTAATATATTTAGATTTATCTTTAGTAAATCTAACATCTATTTGAGAAGCTGGAATAAATATTCTTATTCCTTTATAATAAGCAACTAGTCCATTTTCTGAAGCCTCTTTAATTTTAACTTCAAAAGTTTTGCTTTCATTAAATAATATATCAAGTTCTTTATAGGCCTCTTCTTTTTCATATTCAAGTCTTGATAAAACAACATATCCATCAGAATTTTGTAATTTTATAACTTTAGATTTTATACTATCACCTATATTAAGACTTTCTACCATACTCTCAATATCTTCATTTGAAGTTAATTCATTGAAAGGAATAACCCCATCTATTTTATATCCTACAAGTGAAACTATAATAGTGTCTCTTGTTTTTAAAAGTATTTCTCCTTCTACCTCATCACCAATCACAAACTTTCTATCAAGTTGATTCATTAATGATAATTGATCATCGTTTTTAATATTTTCTGTATTACTCATAATTCCAATTACCTCCTTAATAATCCAATCTGGTGTAGACGCACCAGCTGTAATTCCTACTTTATTTATATTATTATTTATAAAATCTTTAGGTAACTCATTAACATTTTCTATGTGTATAGTATTATCACAATTTTGTTTAGCAATTTGATATAGCTTAGTTGTATTAGAGCTATTTTTCCCACCAATTACGACCATAGTTTCTACTTCTTTTGATAATTTATTAGTACTTCTTTGTCTCACATCTGTAGCTGCACATATGGTGTTAAAAGCTAAAACTTCTTTAGCCTGTGCAGAAATATTTTTGATTAAAGTTTCCCAATTAGCTGCTTTTTCTGTTGTTTGTGATACTACACATACCTTAGCAGGTACATCCCCTTCAATTTTACCATTTTTAGAAATTATAGCTTTATTATTGCACCAACCATTAATTCCTATTACTTCTGGATGGTTAGCGTCACCAAGTATTACTATATTATATCCTAATTTATAATATTTATTTACCTTTTTTTGTATCTTAGTTACAAACGGACAAGTAGCATCCTTAACGTTTAACTTATTTTCTTGCAAAAGTTTTAGTATTTCTTCTGATACTCCATGAGATCTTATAACAATAACATCATCTTTATTTAAAGTATCTATATTTTCTAAGTTTATAGAATAGATATTATTCTTTTCTAAAAATTTTACAACATCATTATTATGTATCAATGGACCTAAAGTATATATTCTTCTGCCCTCTTGTTTTTGTATTTTTATAGCTTCATCAACTGCTCTTTTTACTCCAAAACAAAAACCAGCATTTTGTGCTAAAATTACTTCTCTCATTAGTGTATTCTCCTAAAGCTTTAAATATTTTAAATTGACTTTCTGATATAAGAATTAATTTTTTCTGTGACCTCAGATATATTTAAACCAGTAGTGTCTATTTCAATAGCATCATCAGCTTTTCTTAATGGGTCTATTTCTCTATGAGTATCTTTGTAATCTCTATCTATAATATCCTTTAAGATATTATCATATGAACATTCAATATTTCTATTCTTAAGTTCTTTAAATCTTCTATTTGCTCTTTCTTCAGGTGTAGCAGTTAAGAAAAATTTAAAATTAGCATCTTTAAGTACAACTGTGCCAATATCCCTTCCGTCCATTATAACATCAAATTTACTTGACATGTATCTTTGAAGTTTAACCAATTTACTTCTTACTTCAGATATAGATGCATAAGATGATACTATACTACTTATTTCTGGTAGAGTTATTTTATCTTGAATATTTTCATTATTCAAAATTAAATCATCATCTTCAAAATGCATTTCCATAGTATCTATTAATGAACATATCTTTTCTATATTATTTTCAGATATATTATTTTCTTTACATTTTAATGCTACAGCTCTATACATAGCACCAGTATTTATATACATAAGATTAAACTCTTTACCTACTAATTTTGCTATTGTACTTTTTCCAGCACCTGCTGGACCATCTATTGCTACTGCTATTTTCAAAACTTACTCCTCTTTTCTAAAAATCTTAAATTAGTTTAAAAACCTTTAATAAGATTATATAATTTTTTATTACTTCAAACAAGAAGATATTTAGTTCTTATTCAATATGACTTCCAGCAATTACTCCAGTTGCAAATGCAATTTGTACATTATAACCACCAGTAAAAGCATCTACATCCATAACTTCACCACAAAAAGAAAGATTATCTATAATCTTAGATCTCATAGTAGATGGATCAATTTCTTTAACATCTATTCCGCCTTTTGTTACAATTCCTTCAGCAAGTGGTCTTAGCCCATTTAGATCGAATGAAAAATCTTTAAGAAGGTTAACTAAATTTCTTCTTTCTTCTTTGGTGATTTCATTAACTTTCTTTTCTTCAGGTATATTAGACATTTCTATTATCATTGGAATTAGTTTTTGTGGTAATAATTCATTTAATGAATTTTTAAAATCTTTATTTAAGTATTTATTAAAATCTCTTTGTATTCTTTTATCTAATTCACCTAAGTTTAATGATGGTTTAAGATCTATATGTAATTTATAGTTTTTGTTATTCTCTATAAATCTACTTCCACTTAAAATAAGTGGACCTGATACACCAAAATGTGTAAATAACATTTCACCAAAATTTTTATATACAACTTTCTTATCATTTTCTTTTATTGTAACTTCTACATTTTTTAATGATAATCCCATAAGCTCTTTAGTTTTTGCATCTTTTACAACCATAGGTACAAGTGCTGGCTTTAATGGAATTACTTTATGTCCTAATTTTTTAGAAAATTCTTGTCCTTCACCTCTTGAACCAGTAAGAGGATAAGAAGCTCCACCAGTTGCTATAATATAATGATCTGCTTTTAAAATCTCGTCATTATTTATTTCAATACCAGTTATGTTGTTATCCTTATATTTTATATCAGTAACCTTTGAATTTAATTTTATTTTAACATCTGTTCTACTTAATGCATTTGATAAACCCCTAATTATATCAGAAGATTTATCAGATTCAGGAAATACTCTATCTCCACGTTCTACTTTTAATTTAATTCCTTCATTAGAAAAGAAATTCATAGTATCTTCATTAGTAAATGTATATAATGCACTATATAAAAAATGCGGGTTACCAGGTATGTAATCAAAAAATTCAGAAATATCCTTAGCATTTGTAACATTACATCTACCCTTACCAGTAATAAACAGCTTTTTTCCTAGTCTTTCATTACCATCTAATAACGTTACTTTATGTTCTTTTGCAGCTGTTATTGCAGCCATCATTCCTGCTGGGCCTGCTCCAATAACAATAACTTTGCTCATTAAAAAATCAGCTCCTTAATTAAATAATATTTATAAATATCTTATTATAGTATTAATATTGTTAATTTAATTCAAAATTTGTCTAACTTCAATTATACAATATATCATGAATTTAATATATAGCTATAATTAACCACTGTTTTAGTCATGTATATATTCAAATCTATATTTTTGTTTTATATCTGGATATTTTTCTTTATCAACTTTGCTCATAAACATATCATAAGGCCTAATAAAAGTTTTAAAATCTCCATATAGCGCTTTATATACTACGAACTTTTCCCTTGTCTCACTATGAATTGCCATATCAATAACTTCATATTCTTTTCCTTTAAAGTGTCTGTATATTCCAATTTTAAATTCTCTCATTATAATTCTCCTTACAAATATTAAATATAATAGAAATACTTTCTAATATACATATATTTTTTAGTTCTACTTAATGATAATTCCAAGTATTTTAGATAATTCTAAAGCTTGAAGAGGTGATACTATAACATCCTTTAGCTCTTTTCCCGTCAATATAATTGATGATATATCACTATTAGTAAAATCTATTCCTTTTAGAAGGGTATTGGTAAATTCACCGAATATTAAATTAGAACTATTAAAAGCTACTTTGTTAAAATTACATTCTAAGAAAATTCCACTTTCCATATTACATTCATCAAAATTTATTAATTTCATCTTTGAATATGAAAAATTCGAATACTTACATAAACATTCTTTAAAAAGTACATTTTGCATATTAGATCCACCAAAATTACTTCCTGTTAATTTGCAATTTTTAAATTCCACTCTGTGTATGCTTCCATCAGAAAAATCTATATTAGATAGATCACAATTTTCAAATATAACGTCTAGCAAACTTATATTTCTAAAAGAACATTCATTAAATATAACATTTACAAACCTACATCCGTTTATTTCTACTCTTTCTTCATTTGTATAATCTAATTTACAATCCTGAATCAGATTATTTGAAAGATCTTTCTTATTAATTAGTTCATCTTCAATATTTATATCATTCTCTAGGCAGCTTAATAACTTAGGTTCTAATAACTTATTTAAAATAGACATGTTGTTTCCTCATTTTTCTATAAAGTTTTATTTTTATACTTATATTATCATATTTCTAATATAAGTATAAAACTTTGTATATTATTTATTATAATTTTACATAAAAAACAAATAAGGTAAAGTATTTTTTACCCTACCCTATTTGTTTTCGTATTATATAATTATTTAACGTTAAATCTATGTAACTTTTCTTTTAATATATTTACAACTATACATATAAAACTTATTATTATCATAACTGGTAAGGTATTTCCTACTACTATATTTATTTGCATAAACATTCTATAAATAATAAAACCAATTATCCATATAATTAAATTTAACACATTAAGTTTTGAATTTAATTCTCTGTTTTTTAGTATAAAGTAATCTGTTATAACTATTGCTATCATTGGTGCAAATACAGAACCTATTAAATATAAAAAGTTTTCAAACTGCTCTATTGGAGTAAACATAGCAATTAATATTCCAATTATACAAACAATAACAGATATATGCTTTGTGCTGATTTTTTCACTTATGTTTGTACAACTAACACCTGCTGAATAAACATCTAAAAAGGTTGTTGTCACAGTTGACATTAGAACGATTATCATAGCTATAATTCCAAGTCCCGCTTGCATAAGAATTTGTGCAATATCTGAAGTTCCTGCATATAAGCTTCCACCTAGACCTATTATATACATCCACACACTACCAAAAAAATAGCTTAAAACACTTATAGGTGTTATTAATTTACTATCTTTTATATTTCTAGTGTAATCAGCTATAAGTGGTAACCATGAAAGTGGCATTGCAACTGATAATTCAACTGCCATTCCAAAACTTAAACTATTATCATATAATTCAATACTTGTTCCTTTAAAAATAACTATTCCAAGAATAAGTGTTAAAATAAAAAGTCCACCAACAGCAATAACATTTAGATTGCCAAGATTTTCAAAGCCTATTAATATCCATATAATAATTAATATTCCTATTAAAATACACCATAATGCTTTATTTTCAAATCCAAATAAACTATTAGATACTGCATTTAATACATTTGCTGCACCAATAATCATTATAGCTGTCCATCCAACTAACTGTAAAATATTTAATGAAGAAAAAATATAAGAACCATGTTTCCCAAAAGATATTCTAGATGATTCCATTGAAGATAAACCACTATTAGTTCCTATAAGTCCTGCAAAATATAAAAGTGTACATCCTATAAGATGTCCTAAAAGTATTGCTAAAATACCTTTTTTTAGGCCAAGTGGGGCTATTAAACCACCTGTTAGTATTTCTGCAATGGATACAGAGGCTCCAAACCATAATAAGCCATTGTTTAATAAAGTTTTTTTCTTGTTCATAACAAATTCCTCCTAAAAATAAAATATGGGATATACCAATAAAGATATATCCCATTAAAAACATTTAATGTGTATTCCCTACGTTGGCATTATCCAAATCAGGTTAAGGGTCGAAGTTGCATTTAACTTCCTCTCAGCCTACTTGCGTAAGCTCCCCTAATATTAAGTTTATCTAATAATATTTTGTAATATCTATATCATTATATAACATATAATGAATAATGTCTTCTTTAATAACAAAAACTATATTAATAATTGAACAATATGGTTTTTTTCTCATTAATGAGAATTTTTAAAATCATATATTAAATTATCAGTAGCATTATCAATAACAACTGCTATTTGTTCACCCTCTGTTCCTAAACTTTTAAGTTTAAAGATTATATTTTCTTGATAAGCTTTAAATTTTGATAATGTATCATTTAATATTAATGTAGACTTACTTTCTTCACTTCTGATAAAATCATTCCAAAATACAAGAGGTGTACTTAAGCTCTGAAGTAAATTGTATGCTAAATTTATCTCTGCTTTTAAATTATAGTGTTTAGTATATCCTAATAATACCAACATTCCTTTTGCAATTTGTAATATACTACTGTCTAAATCTTTATCACATAAAATAAGTTCAATAATGTCAGTTAAACTATTTATAGCAAAACTTTTATGTGGTTCTGGCAATTCAGATATTAGTGATGTGGAAAAGTTATATATTATTTTTACAAATGAGCATTCATTAGTCTCTTTTCTAAGACGACCATTACCATCCAACATTATATTAGCTTTATGATAATATAATGGATTTTTTTGAAAGGATGTATTTATATATATTTTCTCTTCATTTACAGAATTAAGAAGACAATTTACATAATCATACTTAGCGCTAATAGATAACACTTTATCTTTATTGGCATTTATTTCATTATAATATCTGTTGATAAATTCATTTGAAAAACCTTGTCCATCAAAAGATATGCATCTATTTACTTTATCTGATAAAAGTGCAACATATTTAGCTTTATTACCACCTTTTGAATGACCTGTTACTGTAATGTTTTTATATTTAAGATTATTTATATAATTTAATGCTCTTATTTGTTCGGGTGTATCAGACATATAAGCTCCTTCACCATTATCACTCCACTCTTCTATAGTCTTAGTGCCCCTAAATACAACAAAAACATGATTATCATGCTTATCAACAAAGCAAGCAGCTTTCACTCCAGTATTATCAACTTCTATATTTTCGATCTTTAAGTTATTTAGTTTATCATTTTCTTGTATTTGCTTTAAAACTACTAACCATTCACTCTTCTTTACAACTTCTTTGCATTCACGTCTAGTTAAAATTGCTTTATTTAAGTTATTCTTATATAACATAGATTTAACAAGTTTACCAACAGTATTTTCATTAAATACATTTAATTTAAGATATATTAAATTAGATAATAGTAATAATTCACTATTATTTAAATCAGACATGTTTATCCTCCATAAAAAGTCATTAAAAAATATTATCATAATTTTAATATATTAATTACTAGTATAAATAACACACTTAATTTAAGTAATAATACTAATTTTCTAAATAAAAAAATATTACCGAAAATTAAAATCTCCAGTAATATTTTAATAGTAATCTATTTATAATATAACTACTGCTTTAATAAAGTCTTTTGGCTTGTCCTTCATTAATAAAAGAGCATCTTCTATATGTTCAAAACCATTATATACATGTGTAACTAATTTACTTAAATCAACACGATTATATATTACTAGATCTCTTAACATTTCTGCTCTAAGACGTCCGCCTGGGCAAAGACCTCCTCTTATAGTCTTATGAGCCATTCCACATCCCCAATCAACACGTGGTATTGGTAAAGTATCTCCACTTCCATGATAGTTAACATTTGAAACTACTCCACCAGGTTTAAGCATAGATATAGCTTGTCCTAATGTTTCAGGGCCACCGCCTGCCATAATGACACGATCAACACCTTTTCCATTAGTTAAATTCATGATTTGTTTAACTATATCACCATTTTTATAGTTTACAATATCTGTTGCTCCATAAAATTTAGCAGTTTCAACGCAAATTGGTCTACTTCCTACACCAATAATTCTACCTGCTCCACGTAATTTAGAACCTGCTATACTCATTAATCCAACTGCTCCAATTCCTATTACTACAACACTAGAGCCCATTTTTATATCAGCTAATTCTGCACCATGAAAACCAGTAGTCATCATATCTGTTATCATAACAGCACTTTCTAAAGATATTTCTGATGGTAAAAGTGCTAAATTCATATCTGCATCATTCACATGAAAATATTCTGCAAAAACTCCATCTTTAAAGTTTGAAAATTTCCATCCAGCAAGCATACCATTTGAATGTTGTTGAAAACCAGCCTGAACTTCTAAAGATCTCCAGTCTGGAGTTGTACAAGGTACTATAACCCTATCTCCAACTTTGAATTCCTTAACTTCACTTCCAATTTCAACAATTTCGCCCACAGCTTCATGACCTAAAATCATATTATGTCTATTTCCGAGTGCACCTTCAAAAACAGTATGAATATCTGATGTACATGGTGACACAGCTAATGGACGTACAATTGCATCATATGGACCTGCAACTGGCCTTTCCTTTTCAATCCATCCAACTTTATTAATGCCCAACATTGCAAAACCTTTCATAACTAAATCCCTCCTAGTTTAATTTTCACTAAAATGCGGTTTAAAAATACCATTTATAACTGCAAAAATATATTTATAATTCATTTTAGGTTTTATCATAATATATTATCAGCAATGATCATGCCAATTTTAATTTTAAAATTTCCTTAATCATAAGTTTTCTGTAAAAACTTATGTATCATGCCATTATTCTAATAAATATCTTTTAAACTTAAAGTTTATGCTGTATTCTATAAAATTCAAAGTAAAAAAAGTGTTGTAAAATACAACATTTTTTAAATAAATACTGTTGTATTTTGCAACACTGTTGTTTTTTTATACAATATAAAAATATATATTATAATTTGCTTTTCAGTAATTTTAATATATACATTAATTTTATCTAAACTTAATATTATATTTTTTGATTTTTGCATATAATGTGCTTCTATTTATACCTAAAATTTTGCAGGATTTAGTAATATTCCCCTTACAATTATTTAAGCAAACTCTTATTGCTCTTTCTTCTAATTCTTCTAATGAGAACATATCATATTGTAAATCTATATTGCTACAATTAGACTCTTCTTTAACTGGTTTTTTATTTTCAAAACTAAAAGAAGTATTTCCATCCATATTTATAATATTCTCAATACAATTTTCTAATTCTCTAATATTTCCTGGCCAATCATAATTTAATAGATTATTATATAGATTTTTGTCAATTGTTGGAATACATTTTTCTAATTTAATAGATTTTATTTCCAAAAAATGTTCTATAAGAATTTTTATATCACCAACTCGTTCTCTTAATGAGGGAACATATATTGGAATTACACGTAATCTATAATATAAATCTTCTCTAAAAGTTCCTTTTTCTACTTCATTTTTTAAGTTTTTGTTAGTTGCAGCAATAATTCTCACATTTACATTAATACATTTATTTCCACCTATTCTAGTAATACATCCTTCTTGCAAGACCCGTAAAAGATTTATCTGCATATCTAATGGCATTTCTCCTATTTCATCTAAAAATAGTGTTCCTCCATTTGCAAGTTCAAATTTCCCTGCGCATCCTCCTCTTTTAGCTCCAGTAAAAGCTCCTTCTTCATATCCAAATAACTCACTCTCTATTAAGCTTTTAGGTATTGCTCCACAATTTATTGCAACAAAACTACAGTCTCTTCTATTACTATTATTGTGAATAGATTGAGCTATAAGTTCTTTTCCTGTTCCGCTTTCTCCTTGAATGAGTACTGTAGAAGGACTATTAGCTATATTTTTCGCTTGTTCTTTTAACTTTAGGATTTGCTCGCTTTTGCCAATTATATCATTAAACGTGTATTGGGCTGTTCTACCTGTATACTTATTAACTAAATTATATACATTTTTCATATCTTTAAATATACATACAATACCACTTATATTTTTTTCTTTATCTTTTATTGGATATACATTCAAATTAAACCTTTTCTTTTTATTCGAATATGTAATTTCTATATTTTCATATGCTCTTCCACTTTTAAGATGATCAAATATTTCTTCCCAATTATCTAAAATAGAATCTACATTCTTATTTATAACATCTTTTTCTTTTATATTTAACATATCACATGCACTGTTGTTTATAGCTTTCACTATACCTTCTATGTCTACAGCAAAAATCCCTAAATTTAACGAATTCATAACTTTATTTAAATATTGATGTGCTTTAAATAACTCTTTTTGAGTCTTTTCAACCTTCAATTGATTTTCAATTGATTTTACAGCTGCCACTACAAGTCCTAAAGTATGAGGGTGGGCTAATTGACGTCGACCAGTTAAATTTAAACAGCCAATTATATCTTTTTTTTCATTATGAATAACGGCAGAAGAGCATGTCCAAATGTGAAAAGCTTTTATAAAATGTTCTTCGCCCAGAATCTGAATTGAGGAATTTTCATAAAGGGCAGTTCCTATACCATTAGTTCCGGCACTTCTTTCACTCATATCTGTTCCTTCTACAATTCCAACTTTAATCTGATCTATTATTATATCTTCATCACCTATAATAGTAAGAACAACTCCATTTTTATCTGTAAGATATAATGAAAATCCTGATCCTCTTAAAAAGTCATAAAGTATTTCCATAAATGGTCTAGCTATATTTATTAACTCACAGTTTTTTCTTATCAATATATTAAGTTCTTTATTTTTAAGTATTCTTGAAGGATTATGAATATTGTTTCCCACGCCATATTTAATACACCTTTCATGTGATCTATTTAATATTTCTTGGTATGTATTTTCTTCAAACATTTAATCTTACCTCCACACTATTGATTTATAATATATTATCTATTTTTATAAATTTTAGCTTACATACAATATTGTAACTCAATAATAATATTTCATCCAATAAATAGCATATCCACTTTTTAAAATTAAATTTAATCTTAGTAAAACTTATTTTAACTAGATATATAAATAAAAGTTGTTTTAAGGCAAGAACTCTTCAGATGTGTTAATTAACCCAAATGATTAAGATATATCTAAAAAATCTTATAAGTTGATAAATACTAATTTTCTAAACTGCAAAAAGAGCAAACATTTTACCAATGTTTGCTCTTTCCCAGTAACTGATTTTTAAGTTGTCCGCCAACTGGGTACGCCGTACGTCGTACATTGCTTCAGGGATTTTTACGTTGCCCATCACAACTGCATACCTATTTCTGATATGCTCCTCTGCCGGATTTAAGTGTCAGTTCACTTAAGATAAATTGTTTAACCTTTATCTTGAGTTCATTATACAGCAGCCTGTAATTGATTACAATACTTTTTTTAAAAATTTAAATTAAATTTTTATTATTCTATATTATGTCCTGTATGATAAATACAATTTCTAATTTTTGATGGTGTTGCAGGACTATTGTATATTATTTCAACACTTTCTCTTGCGGCATCAATACACACTTGATTTACACCTTCTATTTTTATTAATGCATTCTTAACTTGCGTTTTCATGTTAGAATTTGATAAACCTTGAATAATATAATGTTCTCTTTCCATACTAATCTCTCCTTACTATAAAAGTACTTATAAAAATAGTATGTACATAAAATATTAATTATATTTACTTGTATATAATTTAATTCTGATTCAATGCCAAATAAATTTATATCTAATCATTTTCATTATATATTTATCTTATTTTACTATTTTATTCTATAATTCTATAAAATAAAAGGACTAAGTAATCTTCCTTAATCCTTCATTTTAATCAAACTTTATTAAACTTTGAGTTGTTTATTAGAATTTTTCTAGGTTTGGGTCATTAAGACAGTTTATCTAAAAAATTTTTTAAAATATTTGCTGTAATTCCCCATATAACATAGTCTTTATATTTATAAAAAAGTGAAATATATTTACCTTCTTTAAATTTATAATCTTTTCCATTAAAAATTAAATCGTATGGGAAATCATCAGATCTAGTCACAGTTAATTTACCCATTGATTTTAATGGATTATATGAAAGTAAATATTGAAGAGGTATATAAAATACATGATCTACTTCACTTTCATTTATAGACAATTTATTAATATTATTTACTATTCCTAGAAAAGTATGAATTATCATTCCATCATGCCTTATAGTAAGATCTAATTCATTTATTATTTTAATGTCTTTAATTCCTAGTTCCTCATAAAATTCTCTAATACCTGCTTCTTTTGGTGTTTCATTATTATCTATTCTGCCACCTGGAAAACATATGTCTCCTGGTTGAGCATTTAATTTTTTTGATCTTAATTCAAATAATATATGTACTTCTCCATCTATTTCTACTAAAGGTATTATTACAGAAGCTCTCTTGTCTTTTTCCCATCCATTTATATAAGGGCTTAATTTTTCAATTCTATTTATTATTTTATTTATATTCATATTTATTCTCCATTTTTAATATTAGTTTTAAGAAAAACAATTATATTTTAATTATATGCAATTAATTCTAATTACATAAATTTAAAACAAAAATAATTTTATGCTAAGATTTATTTTAAACTATAGTATAAAAGTAATATATTTATATATATTTTATATCTATAATTTTTTCTTATCAATAACAAAATAAAAGCATGGATAAAACTCAATTTATTAAGATCCATGCTTTTGAAATAAGTTGGATAAAATTATATTTAACTTATTACAACTTTAGTTGCTTCGGGAATATTATCCCAGATCCATTTTGCATTTATTTTATTTAGCCTAATACAACCATCAGATAAAGCCTTTCCTAATCTTCCATCTCTAATTGATCCATCTAAATTATATATTATAGAGTGAAATAAATAGTTTCCCTTAAATTGTGTATAATACCAACACTTATACCCCTTATTCACTCCAAAATATAAGCCTTTCACTCCAATTGTAAAAGTTCCGGTAGGAGTAGGTGTTTCTTTTTTACCAATTGTACATAAATAACTATGAACTATTTTCCATTTTCCTTTACTTCCATTAAATATATTTACTTTGAAATTTTTTAAATCTACCCATATAATATATTGAGTTTTACTTGAAAAGTTATTTAGATTAACATAGTTAGTAACAATAGTTTCATAATTTGCACCTGCACCATCAATAAAATTCTTCCTATTGTATATTAAAAGTTTATTAAAAAAATCCTTCATTACGATTATCCTTAACAATTATTCTTAAAATAGTATATGAATGATTTAAAAAATGTATAAAGCCTAATTAATCTTAATTATTTTTATTTACAGCTTTGTTTTGATAGTTTTATCTGTTTTTTTAAATAATTTTTTGTTATTTTAGAAGTGTATACTTTTAATTTTAAAGCTTTAGATATCTCTATTTTATATTTTTTATTTTTTATACATTCCTTTAATTCTTTTATTGTATGACATTCAGTTTCAAAGCATGTCTTTACAGTACCAAGTTGTACTGGATAATGACTATCACTTCCTGTTACATAGGGTATATTTAAAATTTTTGATAAATTTGCTACTTCATTCTCTACAATCTCAATACCTCTTTTATAAATATCTTTTGTATTTAAATCTAGTGCATCCAATCTCTCTAAATACTTTTTAGGCTGTAAGTATAATTTGTGATTTTCTCTATAAGGATGGCTGCCTATAATTAAGCATTCATATTTTTCACCTAAATCTAGTAGTTTTCCAAAAGGAATAAAATTATTTTTTTTAACATGAGGTTCAAGAGCAGTTCTAATTTTTAATATAGAATCCCTGTTTCCTGATACTATGACATGACCGCCATATCTTATATCTACTTCCATACCAATAAAAACTGAAAACCCATTAACAATATATCTATCTCCATCATATTCATAGTTATTTTCTAAATAAGAGTATGAAGACATTAGATCAACTGCATTAAAATGTTCACATAAAATAAATCCATCCAAGCCATTTTCTTTTGCATATTCTATTCCTAACAAAAATAATTCAGGATCAAAATTAAGTTTTTTACTAAGAATACCATGTACATGGAAATCTATATTCATGATTTATCTCCTTAATTTAGTACTTAAATACAGTTATTTAAATTAATACTATAATACATCAATATGTATTAAATTAATTATTGTCACACCATATTTTATGAAAACATAAAGTGACTATAGAAGGTTTATACCCTCAACTCTAAATCCAATTTCTTTATTAGCTAGCCTATAGCTCTCTCTTATTATTTCTTCCTCACTAGCTTCATTTCCTAATAAACTATCTATTGTAAGTTGAGCTCTATTGCTAAAGTATTTATCCAAAAGATTTTTTTCTATATCTTCTTGTGTTCCTATAGAATGATCATCCAATATATGTTTAACATTAAATCCTTTATCTCTTAAAGCTCTTCCAACAAGTATACTCCTGTGGCATCTTATTGGGTCTTGCATAGCTCCAAGTAATACTATTCTATAACCTTTATTTATTCCATTCTTTAGTCTATCTATACCTTTGAGAAAAGAAGATTCATTAACTACTTTTTCGAAATCTGCATATCCTTCCTCAGTATAAGATATTTTTAAACTTCGATTAGCAGCGAATTCTTCTGCCATATAAATATATATAAATCCTGCTTGTGTTAAAGCTTTTTGTATTGTCTCTTTATTAAATTGAACATTATACTTAGAGTATGGAATCCCTCTTATATCAACAACAGTATCAATATCATAATGCTTTAGCATATAAATTAATCTCTCTAAAGAGTAGTTAGAATGTCCTATTGTGTATATTTTCATATTACTCCTCCTTTATTTTTGAACAATTTGACTTTTATGATTTTTTAGTTTTTCTCGATAACCATTTTCAACTTATCAACGTACTTTTTTCTATAATGCTTTTATTAAATTCATCATTTATTTTTTACTCAATAACTCATATTAATTACTAATATCTCATAACATTTTATACTAAAATATATTAAATATATATAAAAAGTAAAGTTATGTTATATGCATACGATAATAAGTAAGTAGAATTTGTTAAGCTATTATAAAAGTCTCTCTTTATTTTTTTATATAACTTAACAGATCATTTAATTACATAGGGGGATTAATAATGAAAAATTTTAAAAAACTTATTACAGTACTTTTATCTACTTTAATGTTAGTGACTATGATAGCAGGATGTGGTAAAAAGACTGAAACACCAGAAAAATTTGCTGAAGCATTTCACCACTTAACAATTTATGGAGATACAAGTGCTCTAACATCTCTAGGTCTTAATGATGAGGAAGCAAAAACATTAAACACACAACTTGAACAAACATTTAAGGATGCAATTAAAAATAATCTAAATTCTGCTGGCTTATCATTTACAGATGATAACATAAACAATATTTTTGAAGCTCAATTAAATGCTCAAAAAAGAACAACTTGTACTATAGAACCAGTATCAAGTGATGCTGAAACTGCAGTTGTAAAAATAAAAACAACTCATGTTGATATAGTAGGTCTTGATGAAAAAGCTGCTAATGATGCAATGACTGAAGTACAAAATATGAATATTACAGATAGAAAAACAGCATTAAATAAATTATCTGAACTTTATATTTCAAAGTTAATAGAAAACTGTACTGGTGCAGAACCATCATCAGACACTGTAGAAAATACATTTGCGTTTAAAAAAGTAACTGATGATAAAAATAGAAAAGTATGGGTTCCTGATAACCCTGTTACATTTGGAAATAAATTAGCAACTATGGTAACTCGATAATATAAAAAAATATTTAAGTGGATGAATTGGGGCTGCTGCATTTTTGCAACAGCCCCTTAACATTAAATAATTATTATTTTTTTAATTATTCCAACTAAAATTATATGATCCTCCACCTATTGGAACAGTATAAGAATGATTACTTCCATTTTCCCAAATTACTTTTCCATTGCTATCCTTCTTTATAGCTTTAAATTCATAATTATTACCTTCAGCAAGATTTACAGTTACTACTGCTTTTCCATCTTTATAATCAAATTGTGATGGATATAATCCAGTAGTCCAATCAGCCATTTCCCATCCATCTCCTGTTAAATATAAACTTTCTCCATTTCTTAAGTTAACATTATCTACTGTAAATGTTACAGGAACAGGTTTTTTTACAACAATATTTGCAAAAGAATCAAGTTCAGCTTTTACTGTACCATCATTATTAAAAAGATTTCCAAATCTTAAAAGAGTAAATCCTGAAAAATTATAATTATATAACATTTCAGCGCAATTTTCATATGATTGATTATTATCTTTAATATCTAATGCATTTTCTCCAAAGATTTTCATACCTTTTTCTTTAGCTAAATTTGCAACATTTATAATCAGGCTTTTTGGTTCTGAATAAAATGGATCTTTATATGCATCTGAATCATTCATCTCAAGGCATGTAAAAGTTAAATCAAGATTTGATTCTTTAAATTCATCGAGCAAAGAGCTATAATTATAATAACCTGCACAATACTCTGTAGAACGTGGCATGCTTGGACTATTAATAAGCCAATGTACACCAGATACTTTTGCTCCTATTCTAACATTAAAAATTGGGTCAAAGTTTTCATGTGCAATTGAAGCTATTTTATCCAAATGTTTTTCAAGAACTCCTTGATACCATTTTAAAAAGTCTTTTCCGTAAGTTGTCTTATAACCATTCTCAAAAAAGTTATCTCCATCAGTAGGAGGAGTTATTTCTTCAAAACTTGTTAAATTTGTATTCCAAGCATCATTAACAGAAGAAATAGTTGTATACTTATTTTTTATTGAATTTTGAAAATCTGATACAGCTGCATCACTATAGCATTGCAAATATCCACGTTCTGGATACTTCCAGTTTAATGCTATATTATAAGATGGAAATCTTAATTCACCTGAAGGACCACCAGAAAGGTAAACTTTAGTTATAATATCTTTATAGTCACTAAAGTTTGATGCAAATGAAGCATAAAGTTCATCATATTGCTTTTCAATTCCAGACCACCAAGGACTAAGAGATTCTTTATCCCAACGTCCTATTTCATCTTTAAATTGCATATTATCAACTGTATCTTGTGTCCATAACCATGAAGGTAGCGGTCTATATGCTGAATCATTTACATTGCTACCACATTCATGCGTAGATATAATAGGAACCCATTTTAATCCTGATTCACGAACAACATTTGCATATGTTTTATAATAATTCCAGTCAAATTGATTATCACCTTGACATTCAACATCACCCCACCATACATCTGTGGTAAGAGCGTATATCCCCTTATTTTTAAGAGTTATTAGTTGTTCTTTAAACTTGTCCCAATCATTTATCTTATCTAATGGAGCCATTACATAAGCTTTGTAATTTGTGTTAATAGATGATGCATAAATACAAGTATTAGAAGATAAATTTAACGTAATCGTTATCATTAAAACTAATACAAATCCTAAAATTTTTTTTAATTTTTTATTCATAAATTTCATTTTTTATTTCCCCCTTTATTTTTATTTAACTCTTTAAAATCAGTATTTAAACTATTTATTATTTATACCCCCTTCCCTAGTTATCTATTGATACAAGCTATATTGAGTAAATTTTAAAAAATATACTGGTTTCATAATTAAAACAAGATCATTAGTATTTTCTTTATTTAAATGGTTATTTTATTAAAAGAATACGCCAATTAATATGTTATTTATTATGAAATATTAACATGATTTTGCATTAATTAAGAATATTAAGTTTAAGCTTTATGCAAACGTTTGCTTTGATAATTAAAAAAATATACTATAATGATTATTTTAATTTTAAGACATTATAATATGTAAAGATAAATTAATTATAAATATAATTAATACCTATTATGGTAATTTATTGAATAGTATAATGATACCTAAAAATGTAATAAAATTCAAGAGATAATTATATTTAATGTTCATTTTATAGATACTAAGACATTTATTATATAAATTCTAAATATGAAATTGTGATACCCGATAATATAGCGAACAAAAAAAGTGTTCGCCTTAATGCTAATTGATGTTTTTACCTTCTAGCAGTTCTTTAAAAACCATGTTATGTTCTATATCTTTACTCAAAGCTTGAATAACTCTTATAATATCATTTTCTGTTATTTTATTATTAGAATTTATAGAAATTCCAATTATGTATGCTTTAATTATTCTATAACTATTTTTTAATATATTAATGCTTTGTAGTAAATTCTGTCCTTTATTAAAAGGTATTAGATCTTTGAAAATCTGGTTTACCATATAATTTTCAAAAATATAACTATACTCTTTTATAAAATTAAAAATGTTATTGTGATCTTCTAAATATTCAGATACATCCTTCACTTTCAAAATACCATTTTTATATTCATTTACACACTTTTTAAGTTTAAAACTTCTTATATTATTTATAAGTGTTTCATCCGCTAACATAGTAAAAAATATATTGTTTTCTCTCAGTTCTACTCCATTTAAACAATAGTAATTCATTGATTCTTCATTAAACTCTTCTAAAAGTTCTTCCAAAGCATCATAATTATTAGAATTGTATAGTTTTTGTATTTTTTCATAAAACTCAGTAAGAATATTTAATCGTTCATTTATAGAAAAATCTCTTAATTGCATAATATTTATAGAAATTACTCTTATATCCCAAAAATATTGAAGAAGACTTTCTGTTCCATCGAATGATTCACTATCAATAATTCGTCTTATTTCTATGGTATCTTCATTAAGCTCCTCTTCTGATTCAATAAACTCCATTTTATCTTTATTTAAAAATGCTTTAAAACATATTTCTTCACATGAAGGTAATCCACTCTTTTCATATACACCATCTACAATATTAAACACTCTAGGATATCTTTTGCAAGTTATACAAAGATTCTCTTCTCCAATTTCTCCATGTATATCGCAAAGCATATTAGAATTTAAAAAAGGACATGTACTTTTATCTTTAAGTATCATAAATCCATGATTAAAAGTATCATGTTCATTTTTATCTTTAATAAACTTTCCTTGTACTAAATCTTTAAGTTTCCCTTCACTGTTAATGTATTTATTATATGTATCTAAATCTATATTTATATCCCATCCTGCACAACATGTATCTGTACACTTTGGACCTATACATTTAAAATCATATATATATTTAGGTATAAAAGTATTTACTTTCATAATTAACTCCAATCTTTTACGTGAAATTTTAAGCGATTTATATTATAGCATATATCAAATTCATATATGTTGTTTTACAAATAATTATTTTATATTTTATTTAAGGTAATCTCAATACTTTCATTTAGGCAATTTAGCTTTTTTATTTGCTATAATTATAAATCTAATATCATTAAGCACTTATTATTACAATATAATAATATAAATAATAATTCTTAGGAGTTAAATATGAATGATAAATGATAAACGTCAATGTAATTTATACTTTGATCCAAATCCAGAAAACTACTTAATCGAATATAGAGGCAATTTTAAAGAAAAAATAGATAAAATCTCATATGCCTGTGGAGATATAATTAATGAAACTCTTGGAGTTATAGCAGTAAATTCTTCTGATTTACCTCGACTTTTAAAAGATGTATCTGAAATTATATTTGTAGATTTTAGAGCTATGTTTGTATTGCAAGATATTTCTCCAAATTCTGTTGATAATATAAATGTTATTAAAATTAATCCGTATTTAAATTTAACTGGAAAAAACGTATTAGTTGGAATAGTTGACACAGGTATAGATTATTTAAATGAAGAATTTATTAGAGAAGATGGTACTTCAAGAATTATTAATATTTGGGATCAAAGCATTAGAGAAAAGTCCAATATTGATAATTCTTTATATATTGGTGAAAGTTATTCAAATGAGCAAATAAATAATGCAATTAATGCTTATAAAAATAATGAAGATCCATATAAAATTGTTCCTTCAAAAGATGAAATTGGGCATGGAACAAAAGTTGCTGGAATTATTGGTGCTAAAGGATATAATTCTAAATTTAAAGGAATAGCTGAAAATAGTGACTTTGTTGTTGTAAAATTATTTGAATCAACAAATTTTAAAAAAACATTAGTTGAAAATAGAATTAGTCCTATTCCCGTTTATAATGCATCAGAAGTTTTATATGCAATAGAATATCTAAAAAATTTTGCTCTACGAGTAAAAAAGCCAATGGTAATATACTTAGGTGTTGGAAGTACTGAAGGTAGCCATGATGGTATGAATTTAATTTCTAGATATGTATCGTCTATTTCAAGTATAAGAGGTATAGTTATAGTGACTGGTGTAGGAAATGAAGGCGACTCTCAATGCCATACATCTGGTTATATTAAAAATGTAAATGATGTGAAAACAGTTGAATTAAAGATATCTAAAGAACTTAAATATTTTTCATTTAAAATATGGGTACAAAAACCTAATAGAGCTTCTTTAACTATAATTTCTCCAACTGGAGAATCCTCTAAATTAATTAAATCAAAAATAGGTAAATCTCAAAAATTTAATTTTGTTTTTGTAAATACTACTGTAAATATTGACTACTATACTCCTGAATATTATACAGGTCATGAGGTTATCGATATCAGTTTTAATGCTATAAAACCCGGAATATGGAAATTCGAATTATTAGGAGAGTATATTACTAATGGAAGATTTGATATTTGGCTTCAACCTAAAATTACTTTGCCAGAAAATACAATATTTCTCGAACCAAATCCTCTTAATACATTAACAATACCAAGTACAGCTTTTAATACTGTTACTACATCTTACTACGGCAATGATAATGCTTTAATTGCTGCTTCAGGAAAAGGATTTAATACAAATAATGCAATTAATCCTGATGTTGCTACTATAGGAATAAATATTTTAACAACTCAAGTTTCTGGTGGCACTTCCTTGCTATCTGGAAGTTCTGCAGCTACTGCAATAGTAGCTGGTGTTTGTGCACTTTTATTAGAATGGGCAATTATAAATAAAAATGATCCAGCTATATATTCAAAAAAAGTTAGAAGTTATTTAATGCATGGAGCATATAGAAATAAGATATTTACATTTCCAAATGAAGAAACTGGTTATGGTGATTTAGATTTATTAGGAATTTTTAATTTTATTGGTGGATCATATAGAAACTCTATTAATACATTTGTTCGTAGATCATATAGGGACTCTATTAATACATATGATGAATTCATCGAATATTATGTAGATGATTTGTTTATACGAATTCCAAAAGATATTATAGGAGGTAAACTATGAAAAGGCAATTTAATATTCCTAGAAATATTTTTAATGATACAAATAATGATAATTATATTATTCAATATCAAGGTGATATTATGGGCGAAATTTCTAAAGAACCTAATTATTATGTATTATTAATTAATGATAAATATGCAATAATATCTGTACCCAAAGACACAGAGCTAACTGATATACTGTCAAAATTTCCTTCCATTGTATATGTAAAACCTGCTGAAATGTATACACTTCAATCTATTTCTCCACTTGAAGCCTCTCAAGCTAATTTTTTACAGATAGATTTACCTTTAAATTTAACAGGAAAAGGTGTTAATATCGGTATTATAGATACAGGAATTGATTATTTATGTGAAGAATTTATGGATTCAAATGGAAAAACAAGAATTGAGTGTATATGGGATCAAACAATAAATAATGATACTGATAGTGACCGTATACCTTTTGGTAGCATTTATTTAAAAGATAAAATAGATGAAGCTATTAAAGCATCTATAAATGGAAAATCACCATATGAAATAGTACCAACAAAAGATGATATAGGTCATGGTACAAATATGGCTGGACTAATTGGAGGAACTGGTAAAAATCCAAATCTAAAAGGTGTAGTACCATCGTCTGATTTTGTAGTGGTAAAATTAGTAGAGGATTATTCATTTAAAGAACAATTTAATGTAAATATACCTGTATTTAATATAACTTCTATCTTTGCAGCCTTAGAATTTTTATATAAATATTCTTTACGTGTTTCTAAACCAATAGTTATATATCTTCCTCTTGGAAGTAACTTAGGAAGTCATACTGGAAATGATATTTTAGAAAAATATTTAGAAACACTATCATCCAATAGTGGGATTGCAGTTGTTACGGGAACTGGAAACGAGAGAAACAAAAAAAATCATACTAGTAATGTATTGTCTTATACTAACTATATAAAAGCAATTGAAATGGATGTATCCCCTGAAGAAAAAAATCTTTGGGTTGAGATTTGGACAGAGTCTCCAAATGTAGTTTCTTTAGATATAGTTTCCCCATCTGGAGAAAATACAGGTACAATGCCTCCTTTGATTAATTCTACTGAACTTTATACATTTATATTTGAAAAAACGTCAATAAAAGTTAATTACTATTTGCCAGAAGAATTCACTGGTGATGAATTAATACGTATTAGATTTTATAACATACAACCAGGACTATGGAAACTTAGATTAATTGGAAACTATATTTTAGATGGAAAAGTTAATGCGTGGATGCCTCAAGAAGGTATTAAACATAAAGATACAGGATTTAGTTGGGCTGATCCTTATGGAACCATTACCAATCCAGGAACTTCTGAATATTTAATTACTGCTGCTGCTTACAATCAAAATAATAATAATATGGTAGATTATTCCGGTGTAGCATTTATGGAAAATTTTCAAAATAAAATAGATGTTGTTGCTGGTGGAGTAAATGCTTTAACTGTAGCACCAAATAATCAAACTGCAATTGTTAACGGGACAAGTGTATCAGCTGCTATATTAGCTGGAACTTGCGCTATGCTGTTTGAATGGGGAATTATTAATGGTAATTATCCTTATATGTATTCTCAAAGTATAAAAACTTTTCTTGCAAGAGGTACTACTAAAAGAATTGGTGATATTTATCCTAACCCTCAATGGGGATATGGAATTTTAAACATAGTAACTATGTTTCAAAATATGACATAATATATAACTTAAGATTATGTCATTAATAATAATAAATGGTACTATTAATTACAGTCTTTTAAATTATTAACTAATTCATAGTAAGAAGTACCTAGAAATAGATTTAAATTATTTCTAGGTACTTTCTGCTACTATATCATTATACGTTTCTATAAAATGTTTTTAAATGCTAATAAAATCTTATTTAATTTATATCTTTTTTTAATATAAGCTAGAAGTAATATAATATGATATTAATTTTATAGCGTTACTCAATTTTTCTTCCGCAATAAGGACAATATTTAAATTTTTTTTCTAAATATCCATTGCAATACGGGCATTTCTCTGTTTCATAGTTGTTTTTAGTGCCTTGATTTCTACTTTTTTGCAAATCCCAATAAGTTATTGATATATCTTCATTTCTTTCAATAGCCTTACCTTTTTCTTTTGAAATATCATAAATAGTATTGCAATCATCGAATACTAAATAATAACTTTCATTCCATTTAAAAAGAGGAATAAAGAAAAAATGAAAAAAATCAAAGTTCTTAATTAATGTTGCAATAACATTTTTATTACATTTTTCACAACTTATGTTTTCTATTTTTTTTATTTCTTTATCTTTATTTTCTATACCGAATACACCTATAAAAAACATGTTTTTCACCCCCTTCATTTGAATGTATACTAGTTATTTCTTTAAAACTTATTTAACAAATTTATTATAATTTTTTATCTATTTTGTATTATTAGGTGAATCAATTAACATTCCACTTTCATTTAAATAATATCCATCAATAGTAATGTTTGAAGCCATTGTTCCGTCTTCATTTAGGTAATACCAATTAGCTTGATCTTTAACCCAGCCAGTTCTCATTTTCCCATCATCCCCCAAATAATACCATTCATCATTATATTCAAACCATCCTAGTATGTTTTGACCATTTTCATAATAATACATATAGCCACTTTTTTCTTTCCAGCCATTAACAAAAATATTTCTTAAATTAAAGTTTTTAGAACTTACAAATTTATATTGTACTTTAAATAAAATCATAGCACCAAAAAATGATATACAAATAACTAATATCCCCAATATTATTGCTCCTATAATAGATGGTTTATCAACTTTCATTATCATCTCTCCCTAAGTATTATATAAATAACCCTATTTATATAATATCAAAATCAAGAACTTAGTGTATATATTTTCATTGATTTATATTAAAAATAGAATAGTTTACAAATAATTATGGAATATACACAATATTAGGTTTATTTGAGTTACTACTTTTAGAAACTATTGATTTAATATTAAATACATTTTTTTATTATATTCATTATTTGAATTATTAATTAATTATTTATAATTTTTATTACACTTTTTAAATTCATTGTATTTGTCTAGTACATCTTTATTATCCTCAAAAAACATATTCAGCATCTTTATATTTTCTACAGTTTCGCTGCTTATCACGTGTTCTATTAATTCAGTTTCTATAAGTACTTCATCTTTTCCACCTAGATATTTTAAAAATTTTTCTATTATTATATGTCTATCTAAAAGATATTTGCCCAAAGTTATACCATTTTCAGTAAGTTCAATTACTCCATACTTTTCATAATTTATAAGTGCTAAATCTCCTAGTTTTTTCATCATTTTAGATGCTGATGAATCCCTTACATTTAACATTTGTGCAATCTTATTTAATCTAATTGAACTTTCTTCAAGACTGCATCTATATATCATTTCTAAGTAATCTTCCATAGCAGGTGTAAGTAATTTTCTAGTTGAATTTATATTTTCATATCCCCTTACTGTATGAAAATTTTCTTTCATTTTATCACCACCAATATTTATTTATATATTTTTACTTTATGTGTGTCACTTTAGAATTATTTCTCATATCTTAGTTTAGAGAAAGATTTTTAGCCTTAAGAAACACTCTTTCTCTAAACTAAAAACATTATATAAAAGGAGATATACAAATTATGAATGATAATTCTTTAAGTAATACAATTTCACTTAACAAACTACCCTTAGGGAATAAATGTAAAGTAAGCAAATTGGATGCTGATGGAGTAATTAGACGAAGATTTTTAGATCTTGGATTAATAACGGGTACAGAAGTTGAATCTTTAGGACAAAGTCCATCTGGAGATCCTATTGCATATTTAATAAGAGGAGCTGTTATAGCTATTAGATCTGAAGATGCTTCTAAAATTTTAGTGGAAACACTTTAATATTAAGCTTATTTATGTCTAATCCATTAATTTTATAAATAAAATTTTAAGTAATGTATAAAGGAGCTTTTTAATGGGATTAACTAACCAGTCTACTGGCACTAATGCTTTAGATAAAGATTTAAACATTATTAGAACCTCTAAAGATGATAAAGTAATTGCACTTGCTGGTAATCCTAATGTTGGAAAGAGTACAGTTTTTAATAATTTAACTGGATTAAATCAGCATACAGGTAACTGGCCTGGTAAAACAGTAACTAATGCTACAGGCAAATACACTCATAAGAAAAAAGAATTCACCTTAGTTGATATTCCAGGCACATATTCTCTTATGGCTAATTCAGTTGAAGAAGAAGTTGCTAGAGATTTTATATGCTTTGGAAATCCTGATGCTACTGTGGTTATTGTTGATGCTACATGCCTTGAAAGAAACTTAAATCTAGTATTGCAAACACTTGAGATAACTGAAAATGTTTTAGTTTGTGTTAATTTAATGAATGAAGCTAAACGAAAAGGTATAGTGATAAATTTAGAAAAGCTTTCGTCTTTATTAGGTGTTCCAGTAGTAGGCACAAGTGCAAACATTGGCAAAGGACTGCAAGAATTAAAAGATGAAATTTATAATTTATCTTTTAATAGTGTAGAGAAAAACATTATAAGTATTAAATATAGTTCATTTATAGAAGATGCTATATTATTAATTGAAAAAGTACTTCCAGATAAATTAAAATCTAAACTAAATACTAGATGGCTTTCTTT
The DNA here is from genome assembly GCF_023845855.1 of Clostridium sp. ZBS2. NCBI lineage: Bacteria > Bacillati > Bacillota > Clostridia > Eubacteriales > Clostridiaceae > Clostridium > Clostridium sp. ZBS2. The sequence continues at coordinate 65,427 of NZ_JAMQIF010000005.1, read as the reverse complement.
AAAGCTATTAGAGGGTGATTTAACATTATTATCTTCAATAGATAATTATATTGGATTTAAATTACTAGATGATACTAGTATTGCGAAGGCTATTTATAATGCTAAAGAATATTTAAAAATTAATGGATTAGATGAAAATATGCTTAGAGATGAAATTGTAACAACATTAGTATGTATTGCTGAAAAAGTAAGTAAAGATGTAGTAGCTTTTAGCCTTGAAAAATATAATGATTTTGATAGGAAAATAGATAAAGTTTTAACTTCTAAAAAATTTGGTATTCCTATAATGATATTACTTTTAGCAGTAATATTTTGGATAACCATAACTGGAGCTAATGTTCCATCTGAAATTCTAGCTACTGGATTATTTTGGATTCAAGATAAACTTTCAGCATTCCTATTTTCTTTAGGGGCTCCTGTGTGGTTAGAGGGTGTATTAATTCAAGGCGTATACAGAACTCTTGCTTGGGTTGTTTCTGTAATGTTACCTCCTATGGCAATATTTTTTCCACTCTTTACTTTGCTTGAAGACTTAGGCTACTTACCTAGGATTGCTTATAATTTAGATAATTTCTTTAAAAAATCATGTGCTTGTGGAAAACAAGCTCTTACAATGTGTATGGGATTTGGTTGTAATGCAGCAGGCATAATTGGTTGTAGAATAATAGATTCTCCAAGAGAACGATTAATTGCTATTATTACAAATAACTTTGTACCTTGCAATGGACGATTTCCTACTTTAATTGCTATTATTACAATGTTTTTTGCTGGTATGTTTGTAGGACCATTTCAATCAATAGCATCTACTCTAATCTTAACTTGTGTAATACTTTTAGGGGTATTTATGACACTTACAATTTCTAAAATATTATCAAAAACTATTTTGAAGGGAATTCCTTCTTCATTTACTTTAGAATTACCTCCTTATCGTAAACCACAAGTTGGTAAGATCATAGTTAGATCAATTTTTGATAGAACCTTATTCGTTCTTGGAAGAGCTATAGTTGTTGCAGCGCCAGCTGGTTTGGTTATATGGTTAATGGCGAACTTAAATGTTAATGGACTTAGTATATTAACTCACTGTGCTAATTTTCTTAATCCATTTGCTCATCTTATAGGATTGGATGGATATATACTTATGGCTTTTATATTAGGATTTCCTGCCAATGAAATTGTAATTCCAATAATCATTATGAGTTATATGGCTGCAGGAAGCATGTTAGAATTAAGTAGTACAGCACAGCTTCATAGCTTGCTTGTTGAAAATGGGTGGACTTGGCTTACTGCCGTATGTGTAATGCTTTTTTCTTTAATGCATTGGCCTTGTAGTACCACATGTTTAACAATAAAGAAAGAAACTCAAAGTTTAAAATGGACAGCTATTTCATTTTTAGTTCCAACTATTACTGGAATTACTATATGTTTTATAGTTACATCAATAGTTAGAATTCTCGGGCTTGCTTAGAATAAACAAATATAAACTATTAATTCTATAAACAAAAAGAAAGTGATAATCCTTATAATATCACTTTCTTTTTGTTTAAGGTTTAATATAAAAATATACTTTAAACTTTACTAAATATTTTATATTACTATGTGTCTTGATAACATATATAATCATTTTCTTACACATGTTAACATTTTCATACAAATATTTTATTTGATTAATTATAAATATGATATAATAGTATGTATTTTATAATTTGGTAAATAAAACTACAAAAAACAAAAGAGAGGAAGGATTTTCAATGAAAAGTATAAAAACAAAAATATTAATACCAATTTTTTTAATTTCAATATTTTTCTTAAGTTTTATGTTTATTGAATTTACTCAAATAAAAAGTAACTTAAGTTTAGTTAATGAAATGGAATCTACTTATTTTACTACAGCATTAAAAGCAGATGAATTAAAACTTAATGTAGTACAAGTTCAGCAATGGCTTACTGATATAAGTGCTACAAGAGCTGCTGAAGGTTTTGATGATGGATTTGACGAAGCTGAGAAGTATGCTAAAAATATTGAGTTACTTATAGATGATCTTAAAAAACTAAATTCTAATAATATACAAGAAATTGAAGAGATAAAGAAAGACTTTAAACCATATTATGAAGTAGGCAAGGTAATGGCTAGTGCATATATTACTGGTGGTCCTAATGAAGGAAATAACTATATGGAAAGTTTTGATACAACTGCTGAATCTATAAATAATAAAGTTGATAAATTTAAAGACACTTCATATAACAATGTACAAGTATCAATTAAAAATATACAAAAGTCAATTCAACAAACATTAATATTGATAGCAGTTGCAGTTATTATTTTAATAGTTATAATAGTATTTTCATCTATATATATAACTAAAAATATTGTTAATCCAATAAATAAGATATTAGCTAAATTAAAATTAATGGCTAATAACAGTGGAGATTTAACTCAAAACATTGATTTTGTTAGTAATGATGAAATTGGTGAATTAGCTAAAAATTTTAATTTAATGCAAAATTCTTTTAGGAATATAATAAAGATCATTATGGAAGAATCTAATAACGTTGAAATTAAAGTAAAAGAAACCAATTCAGATATTAACACTTTATCTACTTTAATAGAAGATGTTTATGCAACTACAGAACAACTAGCTAGTGGCATTGAAGAAACTTCAGCTTCTACAGAAGAAATTAATGCTGTTGTTACTGAAATTAATTCAAATATTGAATCAATTGCGATAAAAGCTAAAGATGAAGCTAGTGATTCATTATTAATCAAAGAAAGAGCAAATAAACTAAAAATGATAGCTATATCGTCTAAAGAAATAGCTGAAAAGATTAATATACAAACTCAGCAAAAGGTCTTAGATGCTATTGAAAAATCTAAAGAAGTCGAAAAGATTAATGTATTATCAGAATCTATTCTACAAATAACTTCTCAAACTAATCTTTTAGCCTTAAATGCAGCCATTGAAGCTGCACGTGCTGGAGAAGCTGGAAAAGGTTTTTCAGTAGTAGCTGAAGAAATACGAAAACTTGCTGAAGACTCAAAAAGTACAGCATCAGAAATTAAAAATATTAATGATGTAATTATAAATGCAGTAGAAAACTTAGCTAATACTTCAAAAGAAATACTAGAATTTATAAACACCAATGTTATAAACGATTATGAAATGATTGTTAAAACTGGTGAACAATACAGTGAAGATGCAATAAAAATTAATAATATTACAACGGATTTTAGTAATATATCTAATAAAATAACTATTTCTATGAATGAGGTAGTTAAATCAATGGATGATATAAGTGCGTCTAGTACAGAATTAGCTAGTGGTACAAATAGTATTACTGAAAATATGCATATCATTTCTGATAATTCAGACACTGTAGTTAAAACAGTTAAAGATGTTACCACTAATACTAATAGATTAATTGAAACTGTTAGTAATTTTAAAATCTAAATATATAAAAAAGATATATCAAAATGTTATTAATAACAAATTTGATATATCTTTTTTTATACTTTATTTTATTAATAAAATTCCTAATATATATAATAGATAAACATGTACGGGATAATATACATAAAATAAGTATTTCATTCCTTTACCCTTTTGACCATTATATAATAACATAAGTGGTAATGCTCCTATCATGATCCATTGATAATTACTTAGAAAGCTATTGCTTAAACTATAATCTCCATTAGCTCCGGATACAAATATAAATGCAGTGAATACTATATATAAGATACTTAAAGCTACCTTTTTGCCTCTACATAAATATAATATTATTCCTAAAACTATCCAAGCAATCCCACCCTCTACTAAAAACGGTGTTGGTATTAATATCATAATTATTTGTATTAAAGTCATTGGTAAAAATTCTAAAGTAAATAAAACAATAATTCCTATTAATAATGGTCCTACAATCAATGATATTCCTAAAAGCATATCTTTTGTACTTTTTTCAACTCTAGATTTCTTTATAAATTCTATTCCTTGTAAAAAAATTGTAATCAAAAACATTGTTGCAAATATGTTATTAATTATAGCTATTTCATTTGGATGTGGCATAATCTTTTGAATAAGAGTATTTCCTAGTATCATAATGACAGACCAAATATATAATCTTCCAATATATTTTTTTCTATCATGAGTATGATAAAATCCTTCTACAACCATAAATATAAATAGTGGTGCTACTATTCTACCTAGCCAATGAAACCATACAGGAATATTCATTGAATAAGGCATAAATTCTCCTATATGATCAAATGTCATTAATATAAGTGCCAATATTTTGATAGTAAATCCATCAATTCCTTTTTTTATATCTTCCATAAATAATTCTCCTAATCTTTTTTAATTTACAGTATAATACAAGATATTCTTGCAATTTACTATTTAAAATGTTAATTTATCACTTGTTTTTATAATTATAAATTTATAACACTATTGTAATTTCAGTTCCATATCCTAATTTGCTATTAATTTTAATGTCTCCACCATGATTATTTATTATTTCTTTTGATATAGCCATTCCGAGTCCTGACCCCTTATGATGTTCTCCTGTATTAGTTCCTCTATAATATCTATCAAAAATATGATTTAAATCTTTTGTGCTTATTCCATTGCCATTATCTTTTATTAAGATTGTTATTCTATCTACTTTTTTTAGTTCTATCTTTATTGAAACATCTTCTTTATTATGAACTATTGCATTGAAAATCAAATTAGTTAATGCCCTTTTTAAAAGTATAATATCTACTTCCTTTTCAATAACATCTATATTACTATTAAATTCTATGTCTCTATTTTCATATCTACTGTCATTTAATATATCAATTATTATGTTTCTAACTAAAGACACCAAATTAGTATTTTGCTTATTTAAAGTTAAAGCATTATTCTTTAACCTTGTAGATAAATTAAGTTCATCCACAAGCTCTTTTATATACTTAGATTTACTATATATTATTTCTGTATAATCTTGAATTTCTTCTCTTGAAAATTCATATTCTTTATCACTAATAATCTCAGCATATCCTTGAATAGAAGCTAATGGAGTCTTTATATCATGAGTAATGTTAGCCAGCCACTCTTCTCTCATTGAATCTAATTCTTTTCTTTCTATTTCGTTTTGCCTTAATGCACTTGCTAAATCATTTATATTTGCAAAAACATCTTTATAAATTCCTTTTTCTTTAGTACATATTTCATAGTTACCTTTTGCTAACACATCTACATTATTTATTATTTCTCCCATAGGTTTAGTTAATTTTCTACTAAATAAATATCCAAATATTAAAGCTATTATTGCATCTACAATAAGTGTTAAAATTATTATTATCTTTACTTGATTTATTGCTGTATCCATAGAATAATTTAGTGTTATTCTATCTGCATATGTAGTTGGTAATGCAAGAATTATATTTACATGAGCATTACTTAAATCCTTTTCTAATAAAAAATTTACAAATGGACCTATTTTATACTTATAATTATGAACCATATCAAAAGGCGTATAATTTTTAGGAACATCCTGTGGCCTATTTATATTAGATATCTCTTCTCCATAATCATTTAAAACCTGTATCCAAGCCCCAGACTTTTCTAATAATATAATTCCTTCTTCTGTTATCTTTAATTCTCCATTATCTTCATACATATACTCTGAAAAGTCTCTTGCAAAACTCTCAGGATCTTTTGAATCATTGTTTTTATAGTTAATATTAACATCTAAAGTATACCAGCTAAATATAGTTAAGATGTTAATATTAACTACTAATATGACAACTGCAACAATAGTAGCTATGAAGTTCCCCGTTATTTTCCATTTTGTCTTCATTCTAATCTTCCTTTACAGATAATTTATACCCAAGTCCCCTAACTGTAAGAATATATTTAGGATTAGATGAGTCATCTTCTATTTTTTCTCTTAATTTTCGTATATGAACCATTATTGTATTATCAAATCCAAAGTAGTCTTCTCCCCATACCTTATCCCATAGTTTTTCTTTACTTATTATTTGATTTTGATTGTGTGCTAATAAAGATAATATTTTAAGCTCCTTAGCTGTTAATTCTATTACTTTATCATTTTTCATTAGTTCTGCTCTGCTCTCATTTAAAACATACGGTCCAAATTTTATTATTTTTTCTTCATTATTAAGCTCATTTGAATTTTCATTAACATAACTGGCTCTTCTTAAATGAGCTTTTACTCTAAAAGCAACTTCCTTAGGACTAAATGGTTTAGTTATATAATCATCTCCGCCTATTGCAAAACCTAATATTTTATCTAATTCTTCTGTTTTAGCGGATAAGAATAATATGGGAACATTAGATGTACTTCTTATATCTTTGCATATTTCATATCCATCACCATCAGGCAACATTATATCTAATATAACTAATTCTGGTTTTACTCTTTTAAACTCTGCTAAACCTTCCTTTAAAGTTTTCGCTGTATATATATTATTAAATCCTTCTTTCTTCAACACTGTTTCTAACAATTTCAAAATTTCAATCTCATCATCTACTATTAATACCCTATTATTCATAACATTGTCCTCTCTTTCATTTGTTTTTATTCTTCGACAAAATTTTCATAATTTAATTTTACATTAATAGTAGATATAATAAAAGGAATTTATAATTAAAGTCGTTTACTATTTGTAAAATTCTTATATGCAATTAAAGGTAGTACAAATATTAATACTATTGATATTACTACTGCTAAACCTCTATACATAACTGGTATTTGATGTCTAACCATTAATTGACTCATCATAACCCAATTTGGTGTTAATGCTATAAAGTTAAGTAGTGATTTTGAAACAAGTCCTTGAGTGAAAAATGGAATTCCCATAACTGCGCCACCTAATATAAATGGTATTGCTGCTGACTTAAATGCTGATGATAAAGTTAATCCTATTTGTGCAAATAAAAATGAACCTAAAGTAACAGATAACACAACAATTATATACATTTGTAATACTGTAATTTCTGATTCACTATTTCCAAAATACCATAGATTTTTAATAGGATCATTTAAACTTTTAAATCCTTCAAGCGCAAATCCTCTTAATCCAACAAGTAAGGTAAATGAAACATTAATTAATGATAGTGCTATTCCAGCTGATATTGCTTTTGCTACTGTTATGTATTTTTTTCCATTTTTGGTGGTGTTTATTAATCCTACCATATTAGATTCATACTCTTTAGTATAATTTCCTGAGATTGCTATAAACATAACTAAGCCTATAAGTGGGATTGAACCTTCTATTTTATAAAATATATCTGCATAAGTTTCTGACATTCCAAAATCTCTAATTAAAATAAATCCAAACCCTAAAAGTAACGCCCAAAGCACTAGAAGACTCTTCTTACTTAATATTTTTCTTAATTCTGCTTTTATTAAATTCATCATATTAATTACACCTCTTTTGCATTTTCTAAATCAAAGTAAAACATATATACATCTTCAAATCTTGCTGATGTGGGCTCTACGTTTATTTCCTTTGGCATTGTATCTGAAACTACTCTTAATATAGTTGAATTAATATCACTTTGAATACTTACAACCTTGTATTTATCTTGAATTCTATTAATTTCACTTTCATCATTAACACTTATGTTGTAAACCCTGTTAGTCATATCAGATAATATTTCTTTATGAGTTCCTTTCATAAGAAGCTTTCCTTTTTTTATCATTATAGTTTCTTTTGCTACTGATTCTATATCTGATATTATATGAGTTGAAAGTATTATTATCTTATCTCTTGATATTTTAGCTATTAGATTTCTAAATCTTGTTCTTTCTTGCGGATCAAGTCCTGCTGTTGGTTCATCTAAAACTATTATCTTAGGATCATTTAGTAAAACTTGTGCTATACCAACTCTTCTTTTCATTCCACCTGAAAACTTTCCTATTGCTTTATTTCTAACATCATAAAGACCAACTAATTCTAATAATTCATCAACTTTAGAATTCAAACGTCTACCACTCATTCCTTTTAATGCACCAACATATTGTAAAAATTGTTTTGCAGTAAAATTCTTATATACTCCAAATTCTTGTGGAAGATATCCTATAACATCTCTATATTTATCATCTATCTTAAATATATCTTCACCATTATATAAGATTTCACCTTTGTCTGGTCTTATAAGTGTAGTTATTTGTTTCATTAAAGTTGTTTTTCCTGCTCCATTTGGTCCCAATAATCCATAAACACCATTTTCTAATGTAATTGTAATACCATCATTTGCTCTTTTTCTACCATATATTTTTGTTAAATCTTTTATTTCTAATTTATTCATTATTAATTCCTCCAATTATCTATTGATATATTTTGTTCTGCTTATTACAAAGCACAATATAGTTGAAATTATAAAAAGTACTACTAAAATAATTTTTACTAAACTTATAACTCCAATTTCATTTCCTAATAAATTAACACTTCCCATATAACTTCCAATCAAACTGTTAAAATTAAATATTAAATCATAGTAATTACCATATGAGAATACTGAAAGTATAATTGCTGGCATAAACTTTAAAGTTGATACTACTTTACTTAATACAATAAATACTCCAAACATGCTTATTGAACTTATAGATGACATGCTTATAAATGAAAATAACATTGATGCCATAGCCCAGCCCTCAAACATTAAAAATGCTATTTTAATGTTGCTTAATATGTACGAAATTATAGTTGGATTCCCATTTAGTATTGTTATATTATCAACTATTCTAAATGCTTCTAATTCTCCATTAATAGGTGCTCCTTGCTGAATATAAGTTATAACAAATATTCCTAATAAATAAACACTATAAACTGCTATTGGTATTAAAAGTGCTATTATTATTTTAGAATTTAATGCTTTCTTCTTTTGCTTTGATGAAAGTATAATATCTTTTACTGAAGATATTATTTCATCGGTATAAAGGTTAGATATAATTATCATTATAATTACAAGCATTGATATATTTATAAGTGGATTAGTTGCCCTGTAGTTAAACACTTGCCAAAATCCTACCTCTTCATATTTTGAGCTTTTCAAATTACTTATTTTTTGTTTTGATATTGAAGCTATTGTTTTAGAAAATTTATCTTCATTATTTTCTTGCTTACTTAATTCTTCCAAAACTGATACTTTCATATTAAATTTTTCATTTGCTATTTCAGACTTTTCTCTACTATCTTCAATGTATCCTTTTTCAGCATCTATATAAGAATTTTTAGTTTCTAATGCTGGATCAATAAAGGATACAATTAGCAACGTAAAAGTTAAAACTGCTAATGAAATTATCATACCTTTAGATTTAATTAATTTTTTAAATTCCCATCCTATCATTTTTATCCTCCATATTTCATTTGTTCTCTTTCGCTATGTCTATATATTAGTACCTGAATCTTATATAAAAATATTATTAACCTTAAATAAAGCTTAATTAATTTAAATTATGTTGGTATTTTAAAGTATGACTTAAAAATGAACGCATAAAAAATGCCCGTTAAACACCTTATATAGGTATTTAACGGGCATCAAAATTTATTAGATTGAATAGTTCAGATATAATCCTTCTACTTTAGCCCAATCAATTATGTTCCAAATATTTTTAACATAATCAGCTCTTAGATTTTTGTATTTTAAATAATATGCATGTTCCCAGACATCTATACACAATATAGGAATAAGACCATTACTAATAGGATTATTTTGATTTAGTACATTTGTTACAGATAATTTTCCATTTGCATCTTTAACTAAAAAGCCATATCCAGATCCAAATTGTCCTATTGCTGCATTACTTATTTCATTTTTTAAATTTTCTAAATTTCCAAAGGTCTTATTTATCTCATCTAATAACTTTCCTTCTGGAGCTTTTTTAGGTGTTGGAGAAAGAATAGCAAAATATAAATTATGATTAAATACTCCACCACCTTGATTTATAACTCCTTGTCTAATTTCTTCAGGTATAGAATTTACATCAGATAATATTTTCCCTAGTGATTTTCCATTTGCAAATTCTTCATGACCTTTTAAAATATTATTTAAATTATTTACATAAGTTTGAAGATGTTTATTATAATGTATATCTACTGTCTCCTTATCTATATACGGTTCTAAAGCATCATAATTATATGGTAATTCAATTTTATTAAACATACGTATCTCTCCTTAAATTAAAATATTTTATTTCTATATTAATAGTATCTCTAATTAATGTTACTTTTATAATAAAAATAAACCGGCTTATATTTGTATGATAAATTGCTACGATTCTTTTGCATAATTATACCACAAATACGTTTTAATTGAAATAGCCTATTATAAAATAATTGATTTCATTAAATATTAATTATTAATATCTTGCTAATATATTGAAATTCACAAAAATCATTTAAATAAAATACCAGCATTCCTCATCTCCACACATATTTATTCATAAAAATTTACTTATATTAGACATAATAATTTTAGTTTATCAACAATGTAATTATACTTTTCAAATATCTCTAAACTCTCTTTGGATACTACCTTGCTCATTTTATTTAAATCAAAAATTAATCCATCTAAATTACTTATATCACACTCAAAACATAATTTTAATTTTTCATTCAATGCTTTGAAAGCCTTTTGATTGTTGCAAAATTCATCTATAATATTATTACTAAACCTTATCAAAACGTTTTCTTTTTGATTAAAAGAAGTTTCACTCTTTAATTTCATCTTAATCGATAATAACTTTTTAATAATACTATTAATCTCATTCATTATATCTTTACTCCAGCTTATTTCACTCCAACCTGTAATTCCGTATTCACTTATTTCAATACCACTAGAAATATTATTTACTGTAAACATATTTTCTGAAGAAATATATTCTTCTTCAATATATTCATGTAACTTCAAGGAATTTTCATATAGTTCTTTTACTTGTAATCTTGCATCATAAAATTCTTCGGATAAATCTACCTTTTTAAAATTTTCTTTATACGTTTTCATTTTTTCGCCCATATTTTCAACCCCTTAAATCTCTTGTTAATTTCATTATATACCATAATATACTTATTTATATAGTTGTATATAAAATTTATTATTTTAGAAAAAAAAGCAGATATATTTTAAATATATCTGCTTTTTTATACATTTTTTTTATTAGATATTTTTCAATTTAAAAATATCAATAATTAATATTATTTAATATCTTGCAAAAGCTTTTTTAACTTATTTTGAACAAGCCATAGTTTTTTCTGTTTTCTATTATAAGATACCATCATATTCTTATTATTTTTATTTTTATCAAGTAATTTTATGTACTCCTCATCAGCTATCTTTAATGCATCTTCAATTACTAAAAGTTCATCCCTTGTAAACATACTACTCTTTCTCCCTTATTTTTAATTTATATCTTATATTTTATATAAATTTTATAGTAAATTCAAATTTTATAGTATTAAATACTTAAATTAAAAATCTTAATGAATAATAATTACTATACAATGAATTTTTATAAAAAAATAACTTTCTTCTACATTTTATAATAAAACTTATATTTTTTATTATAAATATAAAAATCCTCTCTAAGTTTATAAATTTCTATCATATTTCGTTTTATATGTTTTAATATTTTATTAATAAAATTAATTTTTAATTATGTATTTTTTAATTAAACGCCTTTAATAATATTAATTTATTTTTATTTATTGCATTTAATTACAAATTTATGATATAATAATTTAAATTAATAAATGGAAATATTATCTAAATTATTATATTTTTAAATAAATATTATTTTGTTATTAAAAAAAGAAAGAATATCATTTCGTATGTTTATACATAAAACTATATTTTTTCTTTTTATATATTAAAAAAGATTTAAATTATTAAGGGGGATATTTTATGAAACAGAAAGCATTATCGCTTATTTTGACAGCGATACTTTCTACTACTTTTCTTGTAGGTTGTGGTGGACAAACTGATAATAACTCAGGAAATTCTAGTGGAGAAAAAACATTTATCTTTGCACAAGGAGCTGATCCAAGGGGTCTTGATCCTGCTTTTGTTGATGATGGGGAATCTGCTAAAGTAATGTGTAATATCTATGAAGGTCTAGTTGCTTATGGTGATGATAATACTAATATCCAGCCATGCTTAGCTGAAAGCTGGGATATTAGTGAGGATGGTACTAAGTATACCTTTCATCTAAGAAAAGGAGTTAAATTCCATGATGGTACTGATTTTAATTCAGAAGCTGTTGTTAAATCAGTAGTTCGTCAATTACCTCCAAATAGAACTGATGATATGCCTTATGCATCATTCACTTTTGCTGGTGTTAAAACAGTTGAAGCAATTGATGAAAATACAGTTGAATTTATTCTTGAATCACCAAACACTCCTTTTATATCTAATTTAGCTATGTCACTTGCAGCTCCAATTGTAAGTCCTAAAGCTCTAGATGAAAGTAATGGAAATTTGAATGAGAAGCCTGTTGGTACTGGTCCATTTAAGTTTGTTTCTTGGGAAAAAGGAGAAAAAATTACCATAGAAAAAAATACTGATTATTGGGGCGAAAAATCAAAATTGGATAAAGTAGTATTAAAAATTACTAAAGAAAACTCTGTAAGAGCCAGTGAACTTATGACAGGTGCTATTGATGCTATGGATGGTTTAGATCCAAATGATGTTGATAAATTAAAAGAAAAGAATATGACCATATTCAGCAAACCTGGCATGAATATCAATTATATGGCATTCAATTGTGAAAGATCACCTTTTAATAATGTAAAATTAAGAGAAGCTTTATCATATGCTATTGATCGCAATGAATTAGTTCAATATTTATATCAAGGATATGCAGATCCAGCAAAAACAGAGATACCTAGTTTTATACCTGGATTTAAAGAAAATGTAGCTGCATATGAATACAATCCTGAAAAAGCTAAAGAAATCATTGCTGAACTTGGATTATCTGATTTAAACATACACATGATTACTTATTCAAATCCAAGACCATATAATTCTGTTGGAGGACAAAAACTTGCTGAAGCAATTCAAAATTACTTTAATAAGATTGGTGTTACTTCTACTATAGATGTATATCAATGGACTGAATATAAAGATAAAACTCAACAAGGTGAAGGCGATATCGTATTCTATGGATGGAATGGCGATAACGGTGATGCTGATAATTTCTTCTCTTTACTTGATAGTAAAGAGATTGCTGGTAGTTTAAATGTTGCCAGGTTTAATAATCCTGAGGTAGATGCTCTTTTATTGAAAGGTAAACAAACACCAAATGGTGATGCAAGAAATGCTGTTTATGGTGAACTTCAAGATTTACTTGCTAAACAAGCGCCTTGGGTTCCAATATCTTATGCTAAACAAATGGCTGCTTCCAAACCTAATGTTAAAAACTTTAGTGTTCATCCAACGGGTTCTATTTTCTTTAAAAACGTAGATAAAGAATAAAATCTAAAGCAAAACTTTAAGGGTTCCGATTTTATCGGGACCTTATAATTTAATATTATAAAAAAAGAGGTGAATTTATGGTCAAGTATATAATAAAAAGAATACTTCTTCTTATACCAGTACTTTTTGGTGTTTCTGTATTAGTGTTTTTAGTAATGCATGTTTTTAGTTCAGATCCTACATCAATAATTTTAGGACAGCATGCAAGTCAAGAGCAAATATCAGCTTTAAGAGAACAATTAGGATTAAATGATCCTTTGTATATTCAATATTTTGACTTTATGAAAGGTTTGATGCATGGAAATTTCGGCAACTCACTTATAACTAAAACTTCAGTTTCAAAAGAAATTTTTTCAAGATTCCCAGCAACTATTGAACTTGCTATAGTTGCAATAATTATTGCTTCAATAATAGGTGTTACTTTAGGAGTTATTTCTGCAGTAAAACAAAATTCAATTATAGATTATCTTTGTATGGGTGGCTCTTTACTTGGCGTTTCAATGCCTATATTTTGGCTTGGCTTAATTCTAATAGTTATATTTTCTGTTAATCTACATATACTTCCTGTTTCAGGCCGTGCAACAATAGGTATGGAACCTATTAAGATTACAGGATTGTATTTGTTAGACAGTTTAATTTCAGGAAACTTAACAGCATTTTGGGATTCTTTAAAGCATATGGCTCTTCCAGTAATAGCACTTGCATCATATTCAACTGCTATCATAGCTAGAATGACTCGTTCAACAATGCTTGAAGTTTTAGGACAAGACTATGTTAGAACTGCAAGATCAAAAGGTCTTATTGAAAATATAGTTATTATAAGACATGGTCTAAGAAATGCATTAATTCCTATTTCTACCGTTATTGGATTACAACTTGGTTCCTTACTTGGTGGTGCTGTATTAACAGAAACAGTTTTCTCTTGGCCTGGAATAGGCAGTTATACTATAGACGCTATATTAAAAGCTGATTATCCTGTTGTTCAAGGTGCTGTAATTATAATGGCAATAATATTTGTATTAGTAAATCTATTTGTTGATTTACTTTATGCTTATATAGATCCTCGTATAAAGTACTCTTAAAAAAGGGGTGTATATATTATTATGGATACTAATTTAATACAAGAAAATTCAGCTTCTATAGATGAAGTAAATTTATATGAAAACACAAAATGGAATAGATTTAAAAAATTCTTCAAACTAACAGTATCAAATCGAGCTGCATTAGTAGGTTTAATATTTATTTTATTAATTCTATTAGTTGCTATATTAGGCAAATATATAATGCCTTATGATCCTTATACTGGAGAATTATCAAATTCACTTCAAAAACCATCTGCGCAGCATTTTTTTGGTACAGATGAACAAGGTAGAGATATATTTAGTAGAGTTATTGATGGAACAAAAATTTCATTAAGAGTTGGTATTATATCTGTTTCCATAGCTCTATCAATTGGAACAATAATAGGTTCTATTTGTGGTTACTTCGGTGGTAAGATTGATATGTTTTTAATGAGAGTAATGGATATAATTTTAGCTTTTCCTTCTTTACTCTTAGCAATTGCTTTTATGAGCGCTTTAGGAAAAGGCATTGATAAAGCAGTTATAGCAATTAGCATAGTTACAATCCCTGAGTATGCTCGAATAGTACGTGGTTGTGTGCTTTCTGTTCGTGAAAGTGAATATGTACAAGCCGCAAAAGCTATCGGAAACAATGACTTTGTTATAATCTTTAAGCATGTACTTCCCAATATTTTATCTCCAATAATAGTTCGTGCCACTTTAGGTATTTCAACGGCAATATTAGAAACTTCTGCTCTTGGATTCCTTGGACTTGGAGTACAACCACCCTTTGCAGAATGGGGTACTATGCTTGGATCTGGAAGAAGTTATTTTTATAATGCTCCTCATATAATTTTATTTCCTGGCCTTGCAATAACGCTTACAGTACTAGCTTTTAATTTATTTGGAGATGGTCTTAGAGATGCTTTAGATCCTAAGCTCAATTCATAAAGGGGGTACAATTTAATGCTACTTGATGTAAAAAATTTAAAGACAGAATTTATAACTAAAAAAGGTACAATATCTGCTGTAAATGGTGTAGATTTTAATATAAAGAAAGGTGAAGTCGTTGCATTAGTTGGTGAATCTGGTAGTGGTAAAAGCGTTACTTCTCTATCGATAATGAGACTTCATTCTAAAACAAGTAAAACCAAAATATCTGGAGAGATATTATTTAAATCAGAAAACTTGCTAGAAAAATCAGAAAAAGATATGCAAAATTTGCGTGGTAAAAATATATCCATGATTTTTCAAGAACCAATGACCTCTTTAAATCCTGTTTTTACTATCGGAAAACAAATTAGTGAAGCTGTTATGAAACATACAGGATGTAATAAAAAAGAAGCTCGTAAAAAATCAATTGAAATGTTAAATTTAGTTGGTATTCCTTCTCCAGAAAAAAGAATAGACTGTTATCCTCATCAATTAAGCGGTGGAATGAGACAAAGAGTTATGATCGCTATGGCACTTAGCTGTAACCCTGAACTTTTAATAGCTGATGAGCCTACTACTGCACTGGATGTTACCATACAAGCTCAAATATTAGAACTTATGCTAAAATTAAAGGAAAAATTAAATACTTCTATTTTACTTATAACTCATGATTTAGGAGTAGTAGCTGAGGTTGCAGATAGAGTTGTGGTTATGTATTGCGGTAAAGTCGTTGAAAACGCTTCGGTAAAAGATATTTTCAGTGATCCTAAGCATCCATATACAAAAGGGCTTCTTAGTTCTATTCCTAAAATAGATGAAGAGGTTGAAGAATTATTTATAATTCCTGGAACGGTTCCTAATCCATTAGAATTACCAACTGGATGTGAATTTAGAGATAGATGTGAAAAATGTATAGAAAAATGTGCTACTTCTCAGCCGCCTTTAATTTCTTTAGGTGATAGAGAAATTAGATGTTTTTTATATGATGAAAAAAAGGAGGAAAAATAGATGGAAAAGTTAATGGAAATTAAAAACTTAAAAAAATATTTTCCTGTTGGTTCCTCAGGATTTTTTCAAAAACCTCAATACGTTCAAGCAGTAGATGATGTTTCATTTGATATATACAAGGGTGAAACTTTAGGAATTGTTGGTGAGTCTGGCTGTGGAAAGTCTACTATGGGAAGACTATTAGTTAATTTACTGCACTCTACTTATGGAGAAATACTATTTGAAGGAAAAGATATTAATGCTATTAGAAAAAATAATAGAAAAGACATAAGCAAAAACATTCAAATTATCTTTCAAGATCCTTATGCTTCATTAAATCCACGAATGAAAATTGGTGATATTATAAAAGAACCTATGAAAGTTAATAATATAGCAAGTGGAGTCGAACTTGAGAAAAAAGTTGATAAACTTTTAAATTATGTTGGATTGTCATCTTATCACAAAGATAGATTTCCACATGAATTTAGTGGTGGGCAAAGACAAAGAGTTGGAATTGCTAGAGCAATTTCAGTTAGTCCAAAACTTATTGTATGTGATGAAGCTGTGTCTGCACTAGATGTTTCAATTCAAGCTCAAATCTTAAATCTTTTATCTGATCTTCAAAAAGAATTAGGATTTACTTATTTGTTTATAGCTCATGGTTTAAATGTTGTTAAACACATTAGTAATAGAGTTGGAGTTATGTATCTTGGTAAAATCGTTGAAATTGGAGATGTAAATTCATTATATTCTTCTCCACTTCATCCTTATACCAAAGCTTTGCTTTCTGCAATACCTGTTCCTAACCCTGAAATAAAAAAAGAAAGAATTATATTATCTGGAGATGTTCCTAGCCCTATAAATCCTCCAAAAGGATGCAGATTTCATACTAGATGTCCAAATTGCACAAATATATGTAAAGAAATCCAGCCTAAGCTTGTGGAATTAAAAAATGGACATACTGTTGCATGTCATTTATATGATAAGAATTACTCTCTCTGATTTTTAACTTGTTCATATATTGACACAAATATTAAGTGCAAACTATTCTAAAATAACTAAAACCTTAATTTAAGCTTAAATAGTATGATTTATTACACTTTAATTTTAAAATCCTAGTATAATATATTAGTAAAAAATATTAGTAGATTTGAGGTATTATTAATGAGTTGTTTAGGAAATATTATTTGGTTTATTTTTGGAGGATTTGTTAATGCAATTGGTTGGTTTTTCACAGGAATCTTTTGGTGCATAACTATAATCGGTATTCCTATTGGTCTTCAATGTTTTAAAATGGCAGGATTGCAACTTGCGCCTTTTGGAAAAGAAGTTGTAGAAACTGATTCTAGTGGCATAAGCTTTCTTTTAAATATATTATGGATTATATTTGGTGGATTAGGACTTTGTATTTCTAACCTTTTAAGTGCATTATTATTATGTATTACTATAGTCGGAATACCTTTTGCAGTTCAATCATTAAAACTAGCAAAATTATCTTTAATGCCTTTTGGTAAAGAAATTGTATAAGAAATAGGACATGCATAAACG
>NZ_JAMQIF010000005.1:37461-47407 GCF_023845855.1 Clostridium sp. ZBS2 | reverse complement strand
CGTTTATGCATGTCCTATTTTCATTATTTACTTCTAACTTCTTTTAATTTATTGTAATTATATATCAAATATAAAACTCTTTACTACTGCAAAAGCTTCTCTAGTATAGCATATTGGTATAAGATAATATATGGTTTTATTTGTATATAATTTCACTTCATTATATCCATTTCTCTTTGCTAGCATTTTACTTCTAAATCCATGAAAATCAGTTGTAACTATCTTAACACTTAAATTATCAATACTTTTTTTGCTGTGATCTTCAATTAGCTTTTTAGAATATTTAAAGTTTTCGAATGTATTTTTTGACTGATCTTCCATTAATATTTTATCTTCAGAAATACCTTGCTCTACTAAATATCTTTTCATATCTTCTGCTTCAGAAATTCTTTCATCATTCCCTTTACCACCAGAAACAACAATATAACTATTATTATTAAATTCATTTATACATTGTAAAGCACTATCTAGTCTAGATTTTAAAATATAGCTAAGTTGATTCCCATTATTTAAACCTGCACCTAATACTACTATATAATCAGTGTTTTCTTTATTGCTTTTTGGACATGAGATTATTACTATCTCTACAGCAAGAAACAATACAAGCCCTATACATATAAAAAATTTCATTACTTTATTAATTTTCATGAAATATCTATTAAAAGCCAATTTTTGTTTTATAAAATGATATAAAACAAGTATGATACCTAAAATAAAAATAGGTAAACTAAATGCAATTTTTGAACTACTGAGAATATTAACTATACATACATATATAATTAATATGCAACCTAATAAAATGTCATAAATATTCCTCATACAACACCACCTCCACCAATTTACAAATAATAGTATTATTATATCATTTCAATACATATTAACAGTTACAAATATATTAAACTTATGTTTATGAATATTTATAATCTAATTAATTGATGTAAGTTTTTATTTTTAATATTATAAATATGTGTTGTATATTAAAAAAATTAAACTCTCGCATACAAGAAATATTTAAATTTAAGCATTAAAAACTAGTGTTAATTTAAGTTATAACAGAATTAGTATAGGTGATGATGTAATATGCTATAGATGTTTATCTAATATTTAAAATTTCACTTATTATTTCATATATTATTGCTTTTGTTTCTTTATTTGTAGTATCTATTTTTAAAGTATCCATTTTATCATACAACGCCAAGCGTTCTAAACTCCTATTTAATGAATTTCTATCCCTTTTTCCAGATAAAATATCCCTACCAACTCTTTTTAAAAGTTCTTCTTTTCCACAAGTCAATGTTATTTTATAGAGTTTAAAACTCTTCAAATTTATATTATCTAGTATTGAATCCATAATTTCATCACTTTCAATAAGCCAATTAAATATTACATACTCAATTGATGAACTTTCTAAAAAGTTGTTTAATATATGAGTAATATTATTTATAACAATTTTTTTATTTTCATCACTAGGAATAAAAGGATTAATCATAGCACACCAATCTCCATCAAGCCATGCTGAATTAAGCAAAGCTTTATGAAGATTCTCACACACGGTACTCTTACCCACTCCCATTGTTCCGTTAACAATTATAAGTTTTTTAATCATTTATTACCTCATTAATACATGTGCTAGTGAATTTAATTTTATACTGTAATTAACATTAATTCAACTTTATAACTTTAATATAAATAAAATTTCTATTCAAACTATCAATTTATAACAAATATTATTACATCGTTTATTATTAATTATAAAATATGTTCTTTTTATATAACTTTTATCATACATTATATTAAGAAAGCAACTGGAGGGCAATTACTTCCTAAATAAATTTTAAAATATGCATTTTAAATCACAAAAATAATAAATCTTGCATATATATTATTAGATGGATAAATAAAAATCTATGGCACTATAGCCAAGCGGTAAGGCAGAGGTCTGCAAAACCTTTATTCCCCAGTTCAAATCTGGGTGGTGCCTCCACTAAAGAAAGCCAGTAAACTTGGGGTTTCTGCCATTGCTTACTGGCTTTTTAATTTTTCACCTCTTAATACGACTATTTCTTTTTCTAAACAAATTAACAATTAAGTATATTGAATATATAATAATACTTATTATAAAAATAGAATGTACAATTGTCTTTCTTTGAAAAGTAAATTTATCAGGAAGTATTTTATATGAATTATCTTTATTTACTCCAATAGTAATTTCTTTTCCCACATAATCTCCAATTGAAGTTCTCATATTGCTTGTTAATGATTGATTTTTTATCTTGTATTCCACACTACTTTGATATGATCCAGATTTTCCATTAGTATAATAATCTATATTTGTAATAACTGCATCTTCAACTTTATAGCTTTTTTGATGTAAAATATAATTTATATAAATAGTATCTATTATTATACAATATAAATATAACCATAATATTGTTATATTTACTGTTTTAGGGTAAAATAATTAGATTGATAAATAATTTAAACTTACAATTTATGAATAGATAAAATTAGAATTAAAATATTATCATAGAAGGAGTTTATTATGAAAAAGTTATATCGTAATCTAATTATAATTTTTACCCTACTAATCATAGTTAGTATTGGCCTCTTTGCATCACTTAAAATTTATAGAGAAATTGAAGATAAGAAAAATGGAATAGGGCTTATTTTAGACACATATGAAGGTGTTGATGTCTATTATAATGGTAGTGACTATGGTAAAAATCATGGTAAAAGCTATAGTAATGATGGATACTATTATGGCTATAAATGGCAATGTGTAGAATATATAAAGAGATTTTTTTATGAAGCAAAAGCCCACAAAATGCCAGATGTATATGGAAATGCAAAAGATTTTTTTGATCAGGAATTGGAACAAGGTGCATTAAATGAAAAAAGAGGATTATATCAATATAAAAATGGTGATAATGAAAAACCTATGAAAGATGATCTTTTAGTTTTTACAGATACAAATTATGGACATGTAGTAATAATTTCAGAAGTAGGTGATGATTACATAGAAGTGGTTCAACAAAATATGGGACAAGAATCTCGTGATAAATTTGAACTAACTTTCATAGGCAATAAATATTATGTTGGTGGCAAAAGAGAACCAGCAGGATGGTTAAGAAAAGAATAGAGACAGTATATAGTTTTGTGTGAAAACAAAATTATATACTGTCTTTTTTTAATTAAAACCCTTTATTTTTAAGATCTGATACTATCTCTACATATTTTTCTATTACATCGAATCCTTTGTAGTCATCTCGTCTTAAATCTATAATATCTCCATGAGAAATTCCACGTCTATACTTACTTTTCAATACACCTTTAAATTCACCCCATTTAGCAGAATCTATTGCCACTAATCCATCATTTTCACCTTCAGTTAACTTTACTAAAATATATGGAATAGCCACTACATAATCACTAAATACATTTTTTACTACACTTGCATAACTTTGATAATAAACTTTATCTACATCTTTTACTTCTTCATTAAATTTTTTACTATGATACGTTGAAAATTGTCTACTTGCTGTATAAAAATCTGGATTTTTATCACCTAATATTCTATAATATTTATCAAATAATTTCGCAATGAATTTATAAATTCTATTTGGTATTTTGCAAGCTATATCAACAAACTTACATCCTCCATGTGGTGATGAAATCATTGTTAATGATGCAACAAAATCTTTCATATCTAATTTACTAACCATATAGCGTGCATCTAGTCCACCTTTTGAGTGGGCAATAATATTTACTTTTTCAACTCCTGTTTCCATTATAATTTGGAGAATTTTATCTTTAATATCTTGTGCATTATATATAATTGTTCCCCAGGCTTCTTGATTTCCATAATAAACTGTAGCCCCATTACGAATTAATTCTTTGGGTATTCTTCCCCAATAATTAATATACTTTAAATCTCTAAATCCAACTCCATGAACTAATACAAGTGGATATTTAGTTTTACATATATTGGAATCAATACGTGCATCATCTCTAATTACTTTATAACATTCATGGTCATACTCAATTCTCGCAATATGACAAGCATAAAGCATTATGAAAATATTTATAATTGGAATCCAAATCCAAAAAGCAATTATAAATCTTTTTATAATGTTTAATCTTCTTGAAGTACATAAAATTCGTAGAATCCCATTTGCAATTAGTAAAATAATACTTAGTCCAGTAATAATACTATCTATTATAAAAATATTATTAGGTATATGTTCTTTAAATATTATTTTAAATACAGTTATGTATATTATACTTTGGACGAATATAAGATATAATCCATAAAGTATAAGACTTCGTCCACCTATCATTATTTTTAATCTAACACTTATTATTTCCTTTTTTATATTCACTACTGTATTTAATTTAATCCAAATATAAAAAATGATAATACCTATTTCAATTAAAATTATCCATTTATATATACCACTGTCTTGTCCAATTTTACTTTGAGTACTAAAAAAATACTCCATCAAAACAATATGTGGAGCAAAAATTAAATATATACTAATAAAGCTTTTACTTAACAATGAATTTTTTCGCCTTATATGTAAATATATAACACTAATTAATATTATTGTTATAATAAAAGTTATTGTTAATCCTGTCATTATCAAAATCCATCCTTAATTTATATTTTTTTAATATACATATTCATTATAATTTTTAGTTTTATTCAAATAAAATACATTATAAGTCAATTATAGCATATTATTATTATCAAAATAACTTTCAACTAAAAAATAAAACAAGTAAATGATTCTTTTATCATCTACTTGTTTTAATTATTTAAATAATCTAAGCTACTTTCTTATCTCTTAATTTTTGCATCTTATTACTATGGTATATAAATATTGATATTAATGCGCATATTCCCATTAAATAAGGATAAAACAAATATTTCATTATAGCAAAAGGTGATATTGCAGCTAAACCAGCTGCTGAAATTAATTGAGCTCCATATGGGATTATTCCTTGAAAAACACAAGAAAACATATCCATTATTCCTGCAACTCTTTTAGGTTCTAAATCAAATTCATCTGAAATATTTTTAGCTATTGGACCTACTGTAACTATTGCTATAGTATTGTTAGCAGTACATACATCTACTAAGCTTACTAAAGTGGCTATTCCAAGTTCAGCATTTCTCTTATTCTTAAACTTCTTTAATCCTTTATTTAATATGTACTCTATTCCACCGTTTTCTTTAATTAATGCAATTGTTCCTGCTATTAATAATGATATAATTATTAACTCGCTCATTCCTGATATTCCAGTAGATATTGAACTACATAAACCAATAACATCAAAGCTGCCATAAATAAACCCAATTCCTGCAGCAATGATTATTCCTGCAAATAAAACTACCACAACATTTAATCCCATTAATGATGATGCTATTACTGCAATGTATGGAATTATTTTAACTAAGCTGTATTGTAATTCTTCTATACCTGTTGTAGCTGCATTTCTTGTTAATATTCCAAATACAATTGTAGTTATTATTGCCGCTGGAAGAACTATCTTAAAGTTCATTTTAAATTTATCTCTCATTTCACAACCTTGTGTTCTTGTTGCTGCTATAGTTGTATCTGAAATTATTGATAAGTTATCTCCAAACATAGCACCACTAACAACTGCCCCAACTGATATTGCAACTAATACTCCTGTTTTATCTGCTATTCCAACAGCTATTGGTACTAATGCTACTATTGTTCCCATTGAAGTACCTACAGAAAGAGCTATAAAGCATGCTATTAAAAATAAGCCTACAGTTAACAAGCTACTTGGTAAAATTGATAATCCTAAATTTACAGTTGAATCTACTGCACCCATATCTTTAGCTACTTGAGCAAATGCTCCAGCTAATATAAATATTAATATCATTAGAATGACATTATTATCTCCTGATCCTTTACAAAATATTTCTAATTTTTCATTTAAGTTTTTATCTTTATTCATAGCTAGAGCTGTTACTGCTGCTGCTGAAAATGGAATAATTACAGATACTGCATACATATCACCTGCAAGTACTGATACCCCCACATATACTATTAGAAATACTAATAGTGGTAATAATGATGCTATACTTGTTTTTTTCTTCATAAAATGTTTCCTCCTTTTGTCATTTCAAACTTTTTGTCAAAGAAATACTTAGGCAATTGATGGAAATATATTCTTTTTATTCTTTAATTAATTTTTTACAAATATTTTAAGTTTATTTTATAATTTATTAAAGAATTAAAAAATAAAAGCTTCACCCAATAGTGAAGCTTTAAATATTCTCATACTATATTAGACTTCTTATCTAACGGGATTTGGCACCACACCTTTAAAGTAAATTTTACATATTGATTTCAATATCATTTATTAAACCTTAAAAGTAGGTTGCTGGGCTTCATAGGGCCAGTCCCTCCACCACTCTTGATAAGTATTCTCTTTTTCAAATGTAATTTTAACAATAAAACGAACCCATGTCAATACTAAATATCAATAAAAACATTATTTATTTTGCAATTTTATATATTATCTTTATATTTAATAAGCTTTCTTTCAAAAAATATTGTCTATTTGTAACAATTTCTAATTTTAATACAAAGAATGTTTTTTATATTTCCTTATTTTATTTTGTGTTTTTATTATTTTATTTTTTGTGTTATTTTTATTGTGTTGTATTTTTTAAAGGTATGTTTCACTAACGTTTTATATAATAATATTAAGGTTATTTTATTAAATTCCATAAAATCACATCACTTAACTTTTTATTAGCTTCACCATCTCCGCCCTCAATTATTAATTAACTTTTTTCTATTCGCTTATCTATCTATATATTTTTTAACTCTAATAATTCTATAGTATATTTGAGTAACAAAAAAGAACCTATAAAAATAGATTCTTTTTTGTTACTCAACTTATTATTTCTTTAATTAATAGTTATCTTTTAAATTTAATTATTACTTTAAAAAGATCTCCATCAACTTCAATACTGAAGCTTCCACCTTGAAGCTCTACAAAACTTTTAGAAATTGCAAGACCTAAACCTGATCCTTCAGTGTTACGTGATGAATCTCCTCTAGCAAATCTTTCAACTATCTCATTTGGATTAAAATCAATTTCTACTTCTGACATATTCTTCAATAGTATTTCTATATATTCATCCTCTTCTAAAATATCTATATATACTCTTGAATTTTTCATTGCATATTTAGCTATATTATTTATTAAATTTTCAAATATTCTAAATGTTTTTTGACTATCTAGATTTAAAATAATTTTATTTTCAGGAAAATTATTTTTTAATATTAAACCAGAATTATTAATTTTATCACTTAATTCTATTTGTGTTTGCCTCATAAGTTCAACTATATCAACTTTAACTAAATTTAATTGAACATTCCCACTTGTTGCTTTACTTACTTCAAATAAATCTTCAATTAAAAATTTTAATCTTTGTGACTTTTTATCTATTGTATCTATATATGATTTACGATCCTCTTCACTAATATTCTCATCTTTTAATAAGTCAATATAAGTTATTATAGATGTAAGTGGAGTTTTTAAATCATGTGATACATTTGAAATAAGTTCTGTCTTCATCTTTTGGCTCTTTACTTCTTCATCAACTGCTTTTTTAAAGCCTTGTTGTATCTTTTTAATTTCATCCTTAAAGCTATTAAAAAGACCTAAGTCTTCGTTTATTTCAACATCTAAGTTTCCCTCTGCAATCTTATTTGTAGCATTAAGTAGAATTTGATATTTACCTTTAATATCATCCGAATATTTTCTTAAAATTATAAACAAGACTATTGTATATAAAAGTGCTGCCATGATTCCGAAAAACCATATACTGCAAATAATCACAAGAGCAACAAAATTTATAGCTAATATTTTAATAATAAATTTATTAGATTTATCCGTTAAATCAATATTTGACATATAATCGACTAGATTGTTTACCCATTTTTTTGATAATCTGAATATTTTAGCAATAAGTAAATTTTCTTTAAAGTATTTAATAAATCCAGTCTTAAATATATGCTTTAAGAACATAGCTCCACTTAATATTGCAAAAGTTATTACACTCCATAAAACCGTATTTATAATTATCCTTAGCATCCAATCCGTTTCTTGTGTTATTCCAAATCCAACAAATCCATTTCCGAACGTTCCTTGTAAAGTTTTTAATATTGCTGCACATGATGATATACCACACATCATGGCTGCACATCCAAATATAAATACAAGAACTTCAAATGGAACTTTAAATATATACTTAATTCCAAGTACTTCTTTTCCAATTTTATAAGGAATCAATAATGATACTATTAAGATAGTTGATAATATTATTAGTACTGTTGATATTACTACATCATTATTTATATTTACGCTAGATCTTTCTATCATTTCGCTTATACTATCATTGTATTTTAATTCTTTAGGAATAGCATAAACAAATGTAGTATCTTTTATTTTATTTAATTTAACGTTATCATCATAAACATGAAGTGAATTTTCAAATTCGAAATTTATAAGATTATTTCGTACATTAAATTCATCTGCACCATAAACAGTATTCACTTTAATATTTCCTTCTTCATCAAATTGCAAGACTATATAAAATCCATAAGTATCTTGTAATTTTTCTAGTTCTTCTGTATTGTTTTCTAAAAAAAATACTTGTAATGAGTTTTCACTATTAGTTTTTGTCACATCTCCATTTTTATTGATAACTAAATATTCAAGATTTTTTAAATTTCTTGATAAATTTCTTTCTAAGCTTCTAAGTTGAGAATTAACTAGTTTTTCTTTATTGTCTATATGGTTCTTTTGAGATACATCATCCCCATATTCATCTATATTGTTGTTTATCTCTTGTATATAAACTTCTGAAAAATTCAAACTCTTATCTTGTTCCTTTTCTAAAAGATCTTTATATAAAACATAACTACTATCATAAATTTCTTTTAACATATTATACTCTTCATATGGTGATGAAGGTTCTGCTTTTTGAGATACCTTTTCTATTGTAGGATAAAAGCTTATTATTCCAATTGACGTCATTATTACTATTAATATTGCTATTATATTTATAATATACGGACTCTTATTTATACTTTTCAATTTTATATCCAACTCCCCACACAACCTTCAAATACTTAGGATTTTTCGGGTCAATTTCTATTTTCTCTCTTATATTCCTTACGTGTACCATTACAGTGTCTGTGTTTACTGCATTTTCATTCCATACTTTTTCATATATTTCATCTGCTGAAAACACTCTACCAGGATTTTTAATTAATAAGTGTAATATTTTAAATTCTATAGGTGTTAATTTTACTGGCTCCTCATCTACAAATACCTCTTTAGTTTCTGCATTTAATTCTAAACCATCTATTATAAAATTATTATTTTTCTCTTCTAAATTATTTATAACATTTAAATACTTAGAATATCTTCTAAGTTGAGAATTAACTCTTGCTAGAAGTTCCATAGGATTAAATGGTTTAGTAATATAATCATCAGCTCCAATATTAAGACCCATTATTTTATCCATTTCTTCTGATTTAGCAGATAACATTATGACAGGAAAATCAAATTCACCTCTAAGTTTCATGGTCATTTGAATTCCATCCATTTTAGGCATCATTATATCTACTATAGCTAAATGTATAATTTCATTTTTTATTACATCTAGACCTTCAATTCCATTATGAGCTTTAAAAACATTGTATCCTTGGTTATTTAAATATATTGCAATTGCATCACATATTTCTTTTTCATCTTCAACTATTAAAACATTATATAATTTCATAATATTAACCCTCACCTTTACATACCAAAATCGCCAAGGCGACTTTAGAACTGTCGATTTTTTTTAGCCATGCACCCTTTCCAAACGCAGTGCAGGAATAATGGTGCG